>JBIIIL010000332.1:0-3013 GCA_044234825.1 Phycisphaerales bacterium | reverse complement strand
TAAATTAACTCTTAACGCAGTTCGCGCCTTTCGCCGCATAGCCCTCTAATCCCCCGTAGTGTCCCCGTCTACGGGCTGCCCTACAATCCCACCACCAATCCGCCACCCCACCGGGCACCGCGCCAACGGGCCCGGTTTTGCTTGTCTGGGCCCTGTTGGCTACTCTGCAGCCATGCAGCGCAGCGCCAATGGACCCGGGAACAGCCATAGCCCTTGGCGGGCTCGGACTGGCGGCCGTTGGAGGCCTTTGGAGCGGGGTCAAGGGGCTGTGGGCGATCGCCAAAAACTTGGGCGCCCACGACGCTCGCATTGCCACCATCCTGGCGAACATGCAGAAAATGCTCGGTGATCACGAGGACCGCATCCGCAGACTGGAGCACGACCCATGACCATCCAGCAGGAAGCGCTGATCGGCTTCGCGCTGTTCGCCATCAGCGAGCTGATCGGCATGAGCAAGCTCAAGGACAACTCGCTGCTGCAGCTGCTGCTTCACATGGCCGGCGAGCTGTTCCCGTATGAGCTCCAGCGGCGCGAGCCGGCAACCCGCCACAACCGCCCCAGGCGCCGCGACAGTCGAGGACGGTTCACCGGCGCCCGCAACAGCCGCGACTGATCAGCGCTCCTGAAACACCCCGATGTAGACGGTCCCCTTGCGGACCAGGGGCAGCACCTTGTCCCGCAGGTCGATGTTGTGGATGCGCACGCATCCCAGGGTGGAATGCAGGGCCTGCCTGGGCGCCCAGGCGCCCGGCCAGCCGCAAGCGGTCCCGCCGCCGTGCAGCATGATGCCGCTCCGGCCATTGCTGGACTCCTGGCCTTCCAGGTCATCCATGTCGAAGGAGTACCACCCGTACATCTCGGCCGTGTCCGACTGCGGCGGCTTGGGGTTCTGCTCGTAATCGGCGTAGACCTTGCCGATCTTGTAGAGGCCCGGCGGGGTGTCCATGTTGCGCTTCCGCCAGTCGTTGTCTGGCCCCTGCCCCCGCGCCAGGCACGGGATCTTCCAGAGCAGCTTGCCGGTGTGGTCGTAGGCCTCCATGTCTTGGTCGCGGTCGTTCACCAGCAGGTAGCTGTCGCCTGGCTTCACCGGCGCCTTCATGCGGGGCCCCGCCAGCCCGTCCTCCTCGCTGCCCCTGGGGTCCAGGCCGCCGGCTGCGGCCGGGGCCGGCTGCGCCGGGGCGTTGTCGTCCATCAGCTTGATCAGCTTCTTGGCGTAGTCGGGATCGGTGGCGTAGCCCTCCTTCACAAGGAGCCGTGCCGCCTCGTCGCGGCTGGCGGCGCGGTTCACGCCCTGATACTCCTTGCCGCCGGGGGCCGTGAAGTCCTTGTACCAGCGGCTGACCAGGTGCTCGACAGCAGCCTTGATCGAGGCGAAGTCCTTGAACTCGGCGTCAACGGGGACTTCGGCGCCATTGATCACCTCTGTGGTGGGTTTGACCGTGCCTTCGCCCTTCAGGCCAAAGGGGTTGTTGCGACCGCTCATTACGGTGCCCCAGCCCGACTCAAGCGCCCACTGCGCCGCCACCAGGTCGGGGTGCTTGGCGCCGGCCTTGGCGGCCAGCTCGCGGATCGTCGCCCAGCTGTCCGGCTGCGTCCTGAAGTCCTCGACCCATTCGGCGCTGTCATGAAGCAGGCCGTGATCCATCTGCCGGATGTGCCGCGCCAGCTTCAGCACCGCCGCCTTCTGATGCGGCAACCCCTTGTAATGCCTCCAGAAATCCAGCCAGCGCTCGTCGGTGAGCGGCCTATTGGTGGTGGTGGGCATCATGGGGGCAGAACTCTGCACCCATGCAACCGTGTCTGACACCAACCTGCGAGAGCTCTACGACCGCGGGCACAAGGCGGTGGTCGAGCGGCTGGTCGAGAAGATCGAAAACGGTGAAGCAGGCGGTGGCGACCTGCGGTTGTTCGCCCAGCTGATGAAGCAGAACAACATCAGCGCCGCACCGATCGAGGGCACTGCCACCCAGGCGATGGCCAGGATGGCGGCCAAGCTCCACACCTTCGGATCGCTGGAGGAGAAGGCCAAGGTGGTGCCGATCCGCCCGGCGCCGCCGGCTACCGCCTGACGCCACCCACGGCCCCACTGGCCTTCGGGATGATGCCCAGGGCCAGCGCATCGAGCTTGGCGCCGGTCTCATCGAACCAGGCCGCCAGGGAGGCCTCTACCAGCTCCTCCTGGCGGCGTGCGGCCACCCGCTGCTGGTCCTGGGCCGCGGCCTCCACGAAGTGGGCTGCAGCGATCGCCAGGGCGTCGATCCGGTCATAGAACAGCAGGCTGCCCCGGTCGGTGGTGATCCGGCTCATCTGGTACATGAGCGAGCGAGGGTGGCCGTTGTCCGGGTCGCGCTCGGCACCTTCCCAGTCCTTCTGGATCAGCTCGCTGTTGACCACCAGCCGGTGCTGCTGCACCAGGGGGGCGAGCACGTCGATGATCCGCCGCTCCTTCTGCCCAGCTGACCGCGGGGCCTCCTCGATCGAGCAGGGGTAGATGCGCTGCATCACCGGCTGCAGGATCTTGCTGAACATGCCATCGCCGAAGTTGGGCTCAGGGATGACGGCATTGACCTGCCAGCGCTTGGCCACGTTCGCCAGCAGCTCCAGCACATCGTCCTCATACCCCCGGGTGGTGCCGCCGCTCTCGAGCACGAACAGGTTGCCGCTGAGCTCGGCCACCACCGCCCAGGCCAGCTCGTCACTGCCGCGGCCAGAGGGGTCGATCGCCAGCACGCTGCGCCACTTCTCCGACCTGGGCAGCCAGCCCTGCACCATCATCGGCCGGTGGTAGTAGCGATCAGCCCCCAGCCCCACGCAAGGCAGCTCGTTGATCCGCTGCTCTGCGCCGGATGCCCAGCTGATCACCTCCGGCAGCGCCTTGCCATCCAGCGGCATCACGATCAGGTCGCCCAGGCGGATGGGGAACTTGTCGAGGGTGCTCAGCCGGCAGTTGAGCATGTACTGCAGCTGCCAGCTGGCCTTGGTGCTGCCGGTCTCCCGCTGGATCAGCTCCTCG
>JBIIIL010000274.1:0-3068 GCA_044234825.1 Phycisphaerales bacterium | reverse complement strand
TCGATGCCCCGGACCAGGTGGTCGATCGCCTCCGGCTGGTCGCCGGCGGGAGTGAATGGGCTTGAGATCTCGAAGGTCGCAGGCACGTCGCAGGAAGCGTAGGGGAGCCGACGGCGACGGCTGCGCCCGCGTGCTTCCTGCGTCATGGTTGCCTCATCCGTGCGGTGCGGACGCCGGTGACGCCGCGTCGGGAAGCCGACGCGGCTATGCCTTGGCCGACGCGAGCAGCTCGCGGATCGGCCGAGACGCGGTACGGCGGCCAGCCGGCCACGACGCGGCGATGGCCGCGGCGGTGACCACGGCTGCGCCGAGCGCGATGATGTCCGGCTGCACCGCATACACCAGCTCGAGCCCGCCGAGCTCCCGGTACATGCGCGTCCCCATCCAGGCCAGGTGCATGCCGAATCCGGCGCCCACGG
This sequence comes from Phycisphaerales bacterium, assembly GCA_044234825.1. GTDB lineage: Bacteria > Planctomycetota > Phycisphaerae > Phycisphaerales > SM1A02 > ZLKRG44. The sequence continues at coordinate 2,649 of JBIIIL010000274.1, read as the reverse complement.
CCGACGCGGTGATGCCGATCAGCAGCGCCTCGCCGCACACCATGCGCACCACGACCGCGCGCGAGCCTCCCACGGCCTGGATCACGCCGAACTCCTGCGCGCGGCCCGCCACGCCTGCCGCGATCACGCTCGAGGCCGCGATGCACGCGAGCCCAAGCGCGCCGCAGGCCACGCCGCTCGACACGCCAAGCATGATGTGGCCGATGCGCGAGATCTCCCTCCGGATCTGCCGGCCCGACGCGAACACGGCGCCCGGCACCGCATCCTCGACCGAGGCCGCCAGCGCCGCCTCCGCATCGTCGCTCACGCTGTCGGGCAGCTGCATCTGCACGATGTAGGACTCGCGCGAGCCGAAGTGCCGCGCCACCGCATCGAAGTCCATGAAGATGCAGCTGACCGCGTGCTCCGAGTACAGGCTCCGGATGCCGAAGAACTGCGTGGCCACGTCAAGCCCTGCAGCGCCGACCACGCCCACGATCTCCACCGGCACGCTGTGCGACGCGGACCCGATGGTGATCGTGCTGCCGACGCCAAGGCCGCGCGCGACGAGGAACTCCTGCGCCACGAGCACCGCATCCCCGTCGAGAAGCCTGCGGGTGGCATGCTCGGGATCGCCGGCGATCCACTCAAGGCGGTTCATGGCCAGGAACGGGCGCGGCTCGAAGCCGATGCACACCACGCTGGTGGGCGAGAGCCCGGTGAGGCCGAAGACCTGCGTGCCCAGCACCTGAAGCGGCATGTACCCGATCGCCGCGCTGGCCGTGGGTCCGTCGAGCGCGCGCAGCCGTGCGGTATCCTCGGCGCTGAATCCGGTGGTCTTGAACGCGAATGCGTCCCCGAAGCGCACGCGCTCGCTGATCTCGTCAAGCAGTGCGCGGCCGTTGGTCCAGGTCGACACCAGGATGCCGACGCCCACCATCAGCGCGCCAGCCACGAGGCCGAACCGGTAGGGATGCGCCTGCGAGGATCCTGCGAGCACGCCGCGCGGCAGCGCGAGGAGCCGCTCGATCGGGCGGCATGCGACGCGAGCGACCAGCGCAAGCACCGGCACCGCCAGAAGGAACCAGCCGACCTGCAAGGCAGGCAGCCCAATGAACGAATAGGCGTAGAAGCGGCGCTCCGCACCGTCCACCGCAAGCAGCGCGACCTGGAACGCGATCAGCGCGAGCCCCACCGCGCCGATCAGCCATGTGCCGCGCGGGTCTGGGGCGTGCGCCCGCGGCGACAGCGCGCGCAGCACGCTGACCCTGCTTGCCTGCCAGGCAGGCCACAGCGCGCCCAGCACGCCCGCGAGCGTGGCGCCGACCACCGAGAGGGCGGCGGCTGTCCACGACACGGTGAGGCCGTCCGTGAGCAGCGCCCGGTACCACCACGCGATGGCTCCGGCCACGGCGATGCCGAGCGGCGCGCCCACGAGCCCCGCGCCTCCGCACAGGATGGCGCCTCCCATCAGCTGCCCCGAGAAGATCTGCCCACGTGATGCGCCCACGCACCGCGCCATCGCGAACGCGCGCTGCTGCTCGCCGACCGCTGTGGTCATCGCGATGCCCACGATGCACGCGCAGCTCAGGAACGAGAGGGCTGTCGCGAGGACCAGGCCGAGATCTGCGGCAGACGCCTGGCGGCCGAGGCCGCTCGTCGCGAGCTCCGCGGGCTCAAGCATGAGGGGTGCCTCGACGCGCGATGCGTTGGCCTTGACCCAGTCATTCGTGTCAATGCCCGCGTCGAGCGCAATGGAGACGACAGTCACCTCTCCCTCCGCGCTCGACGCCTCGGCGAGCGTGACGCGCGACAGGTGCGCCGTCGGCCGCTGCAGCGCGCCGAGCATCATCCGCTGCCTGATGCCGCTGACGCGCAGGCGCATCGGCTCCCCAAAGCGCACGATGTCGACCTCGTCGCCGACCGCGACGCCGAGCTTCTGGGCGGCAAGGGGATCGAGCCCGATCTCCTGCCGGTTCGCGGGGGCGCGGCCGTCGACGTACTCCACCTGGTCGAAGATCGCGTCCGACTCCGGGTCCGTGCCTCGGCACTGCACGGTGACGCGCCGGGCGCGGGACGCGGGATCCGCACGGTCGATCCCGGCAGGGCACAGCGTGAGCGATCCAACGAGCCTTCCCGCAGCGGCGCGGACGCCTGGCCACGACGCCGCCTCGGCGATCACGGACTCGTCGATGCCCGCCCCGTGCCTGTGCACGACGCGGGCGTCCGCAGACCCGATCGCGCGCCGCATCCGGGCATCCACATTCGCGAAGGCCGTCGCGATGCCTGAGCCGGTTGCGGAGACGAGCGTCGCCGCGAGCATCACCGCGACCGCGACGAGCGCGGTGCGGCTAGGTCGCGCGGCCAGGCTCTGCTGCGCGAAGTGCAAGCTCGGTCGGATCGATGCCATGGGTCTCGATTGTCTCGGCGACGGTGCCGTCGCGCATGAGGAACACGGTGCGGCAGTGGGCGGCCGCCGCCGGCTCGTGCGTCACCATGAGCACGGTCACGGAGCGCCGCTCGGCAAGCCCGCGCAGGAGCCGCCACAGCGCCTCCGCGCTTCGCGAGTCGAGATTTCCCGTCGGCTCGTCCGCGAGCACGACAGGAGGGTCGAAGATGAGCGCGCGCGCGATCGCCACGCGCTGCTGCTCGCCGCCGGAGAGCGCCTCG
>JBIIIL010000060.1:0-11835 GCA_044234825.1 Phycisphaerales bacterium | reverse complement strand
CGCCCACCCGAGGGTCTTCTCCTCTTCGGGCGTCAGGAGCGGAGTCTCCGTGATCTCACGGAGATACAGCTGCAACTCCGACTGAACTTGGGATCGCGGCATGCGGGACTGCCGGGATGGTACGGATACTGGGCGCCCCAATGCCACCCCAAGCTGCCGCACCTGCGGATAGCGTGCATCGGAGCCGGAAAACGCCGGTCCGGACGCGCGCATGAGCGATTCGAGGCAACACGATCTTGACCCTGAAGAGGGACCCTTGCAGGGGTGCGACATCGGTCCCGTGCTGCGGCAGTGGCCCCTTGGCGAGGGCACGCCGACCGTTCGGACGATCCTCACGGACCGCGGGGAGGCGATCCAGGTGCGCATTGAGGCGGGTGTCATCCAGTTCGCGGCCGAGGGCGCTCCGGATACCGGGCTGCCCATGCCTGCGCGGGCCGATCACCTCGATGCGGCGGGCATGCGCAGGCTCGGAGGGCTGCTGCTCCAGCGGGCGCAGGCATGGATCCGGCTCGAGAGGGCTGCCGCGTGCGCAGCGGACTGCGACCAGGTGGTGCGCCTGATCATGACGCGGGACTGGCGATTGTGGGGGGATTCCGCGGAGTCGCTTCAGCTCCTCGCCGGATCGGCAATACTGCTGCGGGCGCGCGCGATGGCCTCGGAGGCTGTGCGGATCCGCGACGTGCGCGCTGCCCTCGCGGCGATCGAGCGCGCGCTTGGCGAGCTGGCTCAACTGGACGCCCCCGGTCTTGAGGCACTGGTTGACCAGGGCGAGCGGCTCCTGCACGGGATGAGGGGCATGCTGGTGCCGAAACTGCCCGGGAGCCAGCGCGCAGAGCTCGAGGCCCGGCTGCGGTCCGCCATCGCCGCCGAGAACTTCGAGCTTGCTGCGATCCTGCGCGACGAGCTCCGCCAGATGCCTGGTGCCTAGCGGCTGGATGCTGCGCGCCCGGCGCCTTCCGCATCCCCAAACCGCGAGGGGTTGCCTCCACGTGACTTGTCGAGCCTGGTCAGCCGCTCGACGTGCGCATCTGCCTCGGCCGACCTCCCTGCGAGCCGAGCGGCGCGCACCATCCGCTCTCTGGCGCTCCAGTCGATCGCCGCAGTGGCCGTCGGACCTCCCGCGCGCGCGGTACCCGCGACGCGCTCCGCCATCCTCGCGAGGGCCATGGATTCGGCAAGGAGGGTGTCGCGTGCCTCGCGTGGGCTATCCATTGCCGCCGCCTGATCGAGCAGCGCATCCGCGAGTGCCATCATGTCATCTCGCGTCGCCCCAGCATGCTCCGCCGCAGCGCGCGCGCGCACGCTCCGCGCAGCGGCGTCGTCCGGCGACAGTCCGCCCCATTGGCGCGCGAGCCGCACGGCGAGGCGCATGTCCTCGAGGTCCGGCGGATCGATCTCATCTGCCGCATCGAGCACCGTCGCGAGCGCCCGGGCGGTACGCGGATCATGCGCGGAGGGCTCGGCCAGCCACCGGCTCACCGCCTCGCGCGCACCGCGCGCCGCATGCGACGCGCACGGTCCGGCGGTGGCGAGGGCCGCGAGGCGGTCGGCGGCGACCGCGGCCGCAGGCGTGCCGGCCGCGGCCTGCGCACGATTCGCCAGGCACATCCCGAGCAGCTCCGCATCGACTTGGTGCATGTCGTGCGGCGCAGCGACGGGAGCGGGCCGCTCTGGCGAGGTGGGAGAGGCAGGATCGATCGAGCACGCATCAAGCACCCTCATCGCCGCCGGCACGCGGGTGCCCTCGAGCGCAGCCGCGTCGAGGGCGCTGCATGCGGCGACCAGCTGCGCCAGCCGGCCCGCCGCCTGCGGCGGCGGCAGCGAACCGGCGCGCGCGAGCGCAAGAGCCTCTGCGGATTGCTGCGCGGCAGTCAGCAGGGGATTCGTCGGACCTTCATCCTCAAGCGCCAGGGCAAGCTCGATCGATGCCTTGAGCTGCGGTGTGCGGGCGCCCGGGTGCACCGCATCGCGCGCGATCTCGAGGTGCGACAGCTCCGCAGCGCTGCCGGACCAAGTCCGGTCATCGGCGAATCGGATCGCCAGCGCCTTGAGGGCGTCGGCGGCGAGCGCGCTGTCGCCAGTGCGCACCGCTGCGTCCAGCCCGGCGACCGCGGCAAGCGCCACGCGATCGGGCGAGGTCTCGTCGAGCTCAGCCCGCAGCGCATCGCCTGCAGACTCATCGCCGGCGATGCGGCGCGCATGCGCCCGTGCCACGAGTCCCTCCGTCGGGAGCCAGCTGGTGTCGACTGCACGGACTGTGATTGGCCCGAGCCGCTCGAGGACCGCCAGACGTGCGGGCCAGCGATCCTGCGTGCCGCTGCGGCGCATCACCTCGCCGTAGGCCTCGAACGTGGGTGTGGCGACGCTCGACTTGCCGAGCGAGTCCCTCAGCCGCACATAGGCGTCTGCGGCCAGTATGCGCAGCGGCAGCGAGAGCCCATCCACGCGGATGACCTGGACCAGCTCGGCGAGCGCACGGTCCCCCATGCGGCTCTGCGCGAGGGCATCGCACCCGAAGATCCGGCCGAACATCGCGGGCAGTGGCTCCCCGAGATACACGATGCGCACGGCGGCGGCGCGCGCCGCATCCGCGTCGCCGGCGGCAGATGCCGCGGCGCACTCGGCGAGGTCCGCCACCGCATGCAGCGCCGGCGGGATGCCTACCCGCTCGGCGCGGACCAGCTCGAGAAGGTCGGCGGCCCGTGTCCTGCGGTCGCGGCTCGAGGCGCCGCCGCGGTCGCCTCGGTCGATGCCGGCCTGCAGCGCCCGGGATGCGACGTTGAGGAAGGCAATCGTGCGGTCAGGCTGACTCGTGACCGCCGGCCCTGCAGCGTTCCGCGTGGACTCCTCGACGGACTGCAGCAGCGCGAGCGCGACGGCGCAGTCCTGCGGGTGCCCCGACGCGCACGCCGACGCGGTCGACGGCTCGGCGAAGAACCCGATGCGGAGCGCATCGGTCGCGCGCTCGATGGTCGCATCGCGCCGTGAGGTCGCATCGGCCGCTGCCGCCGCGACGCGGCGTGCGTGCGCGGCATCGAGCGCCCGCCAGCTCGCGGCACGGTCGCGCGACGAGCGTCGCGGGTCGGTGGCGTCTATGCGGAGGCGCGCGCGCTCGAGTGCCGACTTCGCGTCATCGGTCCGTGGCGGGTCGGCCCTCTCGAGGGCATCGATGAGCCCTCGCCAGCCCTGCTCGGAGGCGCACTGCAGCAGCGCGGAGTCGTCGCCGCCGGCCTGCTGATGCGGCGCGCGCGCGAGCGCACCGCCGTGCATGCCCGCGAGCGGGGCGCATGCGAGTGCGGCGCACGTCAACGACCGCAGCGTCGTCACGGCATCGCCTCCCCCACAAGCACGATGCGCGCCTCCGGCGCGTCCCTCAGCACCCCGACGAGCACGTCGCGCAGCGCCTCGAAGCGCTCGGCTCCGCAGCGGATCTCGATCGGCTGCCTCGCCGAGATCTCCCGGCCCGGACCGCGCAGCCGCGCCAGTGCGGGACCGACCTCAAGCGCGGGCGCCTCCACCGCGAGCGCCAGCGTCTCGATGCGCCATGCGCCGTCGCCGGCAGGCGAGACCGTGACGGGATCCGAGTCGATCGCGAGCGGATCGTCGGGCCGGGGCGCAATGGCGGCGAACGAGGGCGATGCCGATGTGGCCTCAGGCGCAGCGACTGCAACCGCGAGCGCGTCCTCGCGTGCGCAGGCGAGCAGCGCGCTGACGATCGCGCGTGCGGGGGCATCGACGGCAATCCCGATCGCCAGCGCATCGACGCTGCCGAGTTCTGCGTCGGAGGGAGCCTCGGCTGACGCCTCGTCGCCCGCGCCGGACGTGAACCACCGCGCCGCGCCCGTCCGGTCAACGGTGCACGTGAGCGAGTCCATGGCAGCTGGCCGCTGGCCGCGAAGCACGAGCGTGGCGACGCCGGCGGCTCCCGCAGTGGCCCATACCGCAATGGCAAGTCTCCAGAGCGTGCGCGTGGGAGTGGACCCCTTCATGGCGCGCTCCCTTGCACGGCCCTCAGTGCCATGCCGTTCGCCTCTGCGGCGATCTCGTCAAGACCAAGCGACTCTGCCCGCCGCGCCGCGGCCCGCGCCATTCGCGCGACGTGCTCGCGTGGCCAGTCCATGGTCTCCGCGATGACGGCAGCCTCCAGCAGCGCTCGTGCGGAGGCCGGATCGGCAGGGTCGGACAGCGCGACGCGCATGGCGGCGATCAGCCTCGCGTCCAAGTCGCCCTGCGGCGCCGGCGCGGTAGGTGAGGCATCCGCCGCAGCTCGGGCCGTCGCTGGAGGCGAGAGCGTGCCGTGCAGCCGCGCATCGACGGCGTGAGCGCTGGCGATCGACGCCAGCACGCCTCCCGGGTCCTGGCCTCCAGCCACCAGCGTCATGACACGAGCTGGCCGCCTGCCGCTGCGCGCATCATGCGGATTGGCGCGGTCGAACGCGCCGAGCGCGGCATCCCGAGCGTCGTTGCCGTCACCTGGGTTGGCGAGCCCCGCGCTGACCAGCACCACGAGGTCGGGACGCGTGCCCATGGCAGCCTCGATGCCCGCGAAGATCTGCGGGTTGCCGCCGGGGGCGGCCTTGTCCCGGAGCCAGGTCCTGAGATCGGACGCGATGGAGCTCCCCAGGGACGATCCTGCCTTGCGCATCGCACCAGGCGGCGCAACTTCAGCCCAGTCCTTGCGGCATGCGATCACGGAGAAGCTCTGCGCGTCATCGAGGCGTGCGATGCTGCGCATCACCTCGTCGATCATCAGCGCGATGTGCGGCTCGCTGCGCGCGCTGCAGTCGATCAGGTAGGCGACGCGCTCGACGCCGCGCGCGCGCATGCCGCCGCAGGTGACGACATCGCGCGGCAATGGAATCTGCGGCGGTGCGGTGCCTGTCGTGCGCGCACGGACCTGCTCGCGCTGGGCGTCGAGCCTCGTCGCGATCTGGGCCATAGCCGCATCGAGCCGCCGGATCGCCTCCGGGCTCGCCGACGGTGCGGATGAGGCCCCCGTGGGCACGGGCGCTGCGGATGCACGTGGCTCCGGTGGCTGAGAGGCTTGGCCGATCCGTACGGGCTGTTCCGCTGAGGTGCCCGCAGCGCGCAGGGCCACCTCGACCCTCGGCAGCGCGGTGCCGGCGATCGGCGGCACCACGGCGACGCGCGGAGCCTCCCACAGGAAGAGGTCTCGGATCAGCACCGACCATGCGATCAAGGCCATAAGGCCTCCGATCGAGAGCGTCGCGAGCGCAGCGTTGCGTCCCGTGCTCACGGGCACGTCACTCCTCGTCTTGCTTTGGCTTGGGCTTGCGTGCGCCTGAGGATGCGCGCCCGCCCTTGGGCATGTCCCCAAGCATCGCGTCGAGCGAGAGTCGGCCTGGACCTGCCAGCAGCACGGTGATCGACATGAAGAGCAGCCCTGCCTGCGTCCATGTGCGCAGGTAGTCCTCCATGGGCATGGACCAGGCCAGCGAGCCCACGCTCGTCATCCAGAAGGCCACGCCCATCACGATGGCCAGCGCAAGTCCCGCCAGCCGCGCAAAGAACCCCAATCCCATCATCACGGCGCCGCACAGCTCGGTGAGCGCAGCGGCCCAGCCGAGCACTGCGGGAGAGGGCATGCCGCGCTCTGCGCATCGGAGGCTCACGGTGTAGAGGGAGCGGGCCTCGAAGGGCGCGCCATCCTGCGACTCCGGCGCGAGGACGGTGCCCGGCTTCGTCAGGCTCCAGTCGAGCCCGTCCGACCGGACGCCCGCGGCGCGCAGGACCTGGGCGTCGCGTCCCGAGTAGGTCGTCGTCCCGAAGGTCTTCTGCCACCCCATGGGCAGGAACGCGGCGCACAGGAAGAGGCGCGCGATCAGCGGAAGAAGCTGGTTGGTCGCGGCCGCTGCCATGCCCATCGCGCGTAGGATCGTACGCCATCCCATGCGGGCGTGGCGGAATCGGCAGACGCGCTGGATTTAGGTTCCAGTGGGGCAACCCGTGCAGGTTCAAGTCCTGCCGCCCGCACTTCAGGGCAGATCAGTTCAACCCTCGGCTGACGCACGCCGTGACCACCCTCCCATCCATCATCTGCGCCCCGAGCGCCGCGTGGTCCCCGCGAAGCTGGCGCGCGCGGCCAGCGCTCCAGCAGCCTGCCTGGCCAAGCGGCGGCGCGCTCGCCTCGGTGATCGATTCGCTGCGCGCGCTGCCGCCGCTGGTCACGAGCGGCGAGGTCGAGTCGCTGAAGTCCCAGCTTGCGGCCGCCGCGCGGGGCGAGCGCTTCGTGCTGCAGGGGGGCGACTGCGCCGAGAGCTTCAAGGACTGCACCTCTTCGCGCGTGGCCAGCCAGCTCAGGCTGCTGCTGCAGATGAGCCTCGTGCTCGTGCACGAGCTGCGCGTGCCCGTCGTGCGCATCGGGCGCATCGCGGGCCAGTACGCCAAGCCCCGCACGAGCGACACCGAGACCCGCGATGGCACCACGCTCCCGAGCTACCGGGGCGACAACGTGAACTCGCCGGCCTTCGACGCGGATGCGCGCACGCCAGACCCATCGCTCCTCATGGCCGGGTACGAGCGCGCGGCGATCACGCTGAACTTCATGCGCTCACTGGCGGATTCAGGCTTTGCCGACCTGCACCATCCTGAGCAGTGGGACCTCGAGTGGATGTCGCACAGCCCGCTCGGCGCCGAGTACCGGAGGATGGTCGAGTCGATCGGCGACAGCCTGCGCCACATCGAGGCGATCGAGGGTATCCGCCCCGGCGAGAGGGGACGCGTCGAGTTCCATGCCAGCCACGAGTGCCTGCTGCTTGACCTTGAGGAGGCGCTGGTGCGCACCGTGCCGCGGCGCGAGGGTCACTACCTCCTGTCCACGCACATGCCATGGATCGGCCTGCGCACGGCAAGCCCGTCGAGCGCGCACGTGGAGTTCCTGCGCGGCGTCGCGAATCCGGTGGGCGTGAAGGTGGGGCCCGGCACATCGCCGGAGGACGCGGTCGCCATGGTCCGCACGCTGAATCCGCGCGGCGAGCCGGGCAAGGTGGCGCTCATTCACCGCATGGGCGCGCGCCGCATCGCGGCCACGCTGCCGGCGATCGTGAGGGCCGTCACGGCGGCCGGCCTTCCCATGCTCTGGATCTGCGATCCGATGCACGGCAACACCGAGGTCGTCACGCCAGCGGAGGGCGCGTGGGCGGGCCGGGCGATCAAGACGCGGAAGTTCGACCACATCGTCGCGGAGATCGAGCAGGCCATTGAGGTGCACGCCTCCTGCGGCACCGTGCTCGGTGGCATGCACTTCGAGCTCACGGCGGATCCGGTGACCGAATGCACGGGCGGTGCGCGAGGCCTCTCCGACGAGCAGCTCGCGCGCGCCTACCGGAGCCCGATCGACCCGCGGCTCAACTCGGAGCAGGCACTTGAGGTCGCGATGCTGGTGGCCCGACGGCTCCGGTCGCCGCGGCTATCCTCCTCCGTCCCATGCCCCGATCGTCGCGCAGGGTCGTGATCACAGGTTCAGGGCCGCTCACGGCCTTCGGCCTTGGAGTGGCCCCGCTGTGGGAGGCGCTCGAGGCGGGGCGCACCGGCATTGCGCCGATCGAGACGATGGATGCGTCAGGGTTCCCGTGCACCGCATGGGCTGCAGTGCCCGCGAGCGCGTTTGACGTGCGGCAGGTCGTGCCCAAGAGCTACCGGAAGGCCAACAAGGTGATGGCCCGCGACATCGAGCTTGCGGTCGGTGCCGCGCACGCAGCCGTCACGGCGGCGGGTCTCGTCACCAAGGGCACGGCCGAGGGCGCCGCACCCACGATCGCACCTCACCGCGTGGGATGCCACATCGGCGCTGGCCTCATTCCCGCCGATGCGGCCGAGCTTGCGGCCGCGCTGCACACCAGCCGCGATGGGGACGGCAACTTCGACATCAGCGAGTGGGGCAGGTCAGGCATGCAGAACCTGACGCCGCTCTGGCTGCTCAAGTACCTGCCCAACATGCTCGCCTGCCACGTGACGATCATCCACGACTGCCAGGGGCCATCGAACACGATCACGTGCGCCGAGCCCTCGGGTGCGCTGTCGATCGGCGAGTCGATGCGCGTCATCGGCCGCGGCGACGCCGACGCGTGCCTCTCGGGAGGCGCCGAGAGCAAGCTGAACACCATGGGCATGCTGCGCCAGCACTTCGCGGGTCGCCTTGCGGCGGTGCCGCCGGGCACCTCAGGCGCGGAGGCGTCCGCGCGCGTGCGGCCCTTCGCGCCCGACGCGTGCGGCACGGTGCTTGGCGAGGCCGGCGCGATCCTGGTGCTTGAGGCGATGGACAGCGCCGCGGCGCGCGGCGCGAACGCGACCGTGGAGCTTGCGGGGTTCGGCGCGAGCCAGTGCGCGTGCATCGATACGGTGGGCGTCGACCTCTCCGCCTCCGGACCCGACATCGCGGCCGCGATCGATGCGGCGCTGTCTGATGCCGGAGTCGCCGCTGGCGAGGTCGATGCGATCGTGCCGCTGGGCATGGGCCATGCGCCTACCGACCGCGCGGAGGCTGCAGCGCTACGCGAGGCGTTCGGCGACCGGCTTGCGTCGATTCCGCTGGTGACGCTCACGCCGGCGCTGGGCGCATGCGGCGCAGGGGCGAGCGCGCTCGCGGTGATCGTGGCCGCGGAGTGCATCGCGCGGCAGGCGCTGCCTGCGCGCTTGTCGACGGCGCGCAGCGGCGAGCTTGGCCTCGATGCGGATGCGTGCCCAGCGCGCAGCGCCGACCTTCGCACCGTGCTCGCGCTGTCGACCGGCCTCGGCGGCCAGAACGCGGCAGTCGTGCTGAGGAGGACCTCATGAGCGTGCGCATCGTCGTCACGGGCATGGGATGGGTGACGCCGCTGGGCCATGACCTCGACACGGTCTGGGGCAAGCTGATGCGTGGCGCCTCGGGCATGGCCCCGATCACGCGCTTTGACGCGCGCACCTTCCCCACGACCTTCGCCGCAGAGGTGAAGGACTTCGACGTGTCGTCCTTCGTGAAGGACATGTCGGCGCACACCGGCGCGGCGCTCAACTCGCGCTTCGCGCTCGGTGCGGCGAGCCAGGCATGGCGGCAGGCGGGCCTGCACGACCGGCCCGCGCGCGACGCGCGCCGCGTGGGCATCTACCTCGGCGCAGGCGAGGGCGTCATCGACACGCTCAACTACGTCGCGACGAACCTCAAGGGCTGGAGTGCCCAGACAGGCCAGATCGACGGCAAGGCGTGGGCCGAGGCAGGGCTGCGCCTGATGGATGCGGTGCGCGAGATCGAGCAGGAGCCCAACATGCCGCTGGCGCACATCGCGCGCGAGTTCGGCGTGCGCGGCCCCGCGTACAACTGCCTGACGGCGTGCGCGGCAAGCACGCAGGCGATCGGCGAGGCCTTCTCGATCCTGCGCCGCGGCGACGCCGACGTCATGATCGCCGGCGGCGCGCACACGATGATCCACATGCTCGGCATCACCGGGTTCAACCGGCTGACGGCGCTGAGCACCAGCACAGGCGACCCGAGCAGGGCCAGCCGGCCCTTCGACCTCACGCGCGACGGGTTCGTGATGGGCGAGGGCTCGGGCATGCTCATCCTCGAGACGCTCGAGCACGCGCAGTCCCGCGGCGCGCAGCCGCTGGCCGAGGTCGTCGGCTACGGATCGAGCGCCGACGCCTACCGCATCACGGACATCCAGCCCGAGGGCCGAGGCGCCGCCGCCGCGATGGAGCAGGCGCTGCGCATGGCGGGCATCGACCCGCACGCGCGCCGCGCCGACGGGCGGGCGCCGATCGACTACATCTCCGCGCACGGCACCGGCACGAAGGAGAACGACTCCATCGAGACGCTTGCGGTCAAGCGCGTCTTCGGCGACCTCGCCAAGTCGATCCCGATGAGCTCGGTCAAGAGCATGCTCGGCCACCTGATCGCGGCCGCGGGCGCCGTGGAGTTCATCACCTGCGTGCTCGCGATCAGGCACGGCATGCTGCCGCCCACGATCAACTACGGGACGCCCGATCCTGAGCTTGACCTCGACTATGTGCCCAACACGGCGCGCTCCGCGAAGGTCGACGTCTGCCTCTCGAACTCGTTCGGGTTCGGCGGGCAGAACGACACGGTGGTGGTGACGCGGTTCGCGCCATGACCGACTCCTCGGCGCGCGGGCCCGGAAGGCGCGTGCCAGGCCAGCGTGCGTTCGTGGCGCTCGGGGCGGCGACGGCGTTGACGGGCGCCCTCTGGTGGCTCGGCGCATCGCCGCCGGCGTGGTGGGTGCCGCCGCAGGCCTCGGATGCCGATGCCGATCGCCGCGCTCGCGAGCTGGAGTCGAACCTCACCGCGGAGATCCACAAGGTTCGGCCAGCCGGCGAGCGCTGGGCCGTGTCGCTGCGCGACGTGGACGTCAACGCGTGGCTGGCGATCCGGCTGCCTGCGTGGCGCGACTTTGACGCGACGATCCCGTGGCCTCCGGATGCCGGGCTGGCGCAGGTGCGGTTCAGCCCAGGGCAGGTGCGGGTCGGGATCGACCGTGAAGGCACCATCTGGTCCGCGGCGGTGGAGCCCGCCGTCGCAGCGGACCGCGTGGCCTGCCTGCCCACGCACGGCGGGGTCGGCGCGCTGCCCATCCCGTACGGCGCCGCGCTCGCGCTCGACCTTCTGCAGGGCGGCACGGATGCGGCGGCTCGGGGCTCCCCGCGCACATTCCGCCTCGGCGACGGGCGCACCGTCGAGATCACGGACATCGAGGTTCGCGAGGGGGAGCTCCTGATTCAGTTCGTGACCCGGCCACGTGGGTAGGATTCCGTCCCCATGCCGCAGCTGACCATCAACGGCACCGCGTACTCGTTCGAGAAGGGCAGGACCATCCTGCAGGTGGCCCTCGACAACGGGTTCGAGATCCCTCACTACTGCTATCACGACTCGCTGTCGATCCCGGCCAACTGCCGGATCTGCCTCGCCGAGGTCGGACAGCCCAACCCCAAGACGGGCGCGCTCGAGTGGATCCCGAAGCTGATGCCGACGTGCCACACGATGGCCGCCGACGGCATGGTGATCCGCACCGACAGCGAGAAGGCCGTGGCCAACCAGAAGGCGGTGATGGAGTACCTGCTCATCAACCACCCGGTCGACTGCGCCGTGTGCGACCAGGCAGGCGAGTGCCACCTCCAGGACTACTCCTACGAGTACGGGCGCAGCGAGTCGCGCTTCCAGGAGGAGAAGATCAAGAACCCCAAGAAGGATGTGGGACCGAACATCCTGCTGTACTCCGACCGCTGCATCATGTGCACGCGCTGCGTGCGCTTCACGCGCGAGGTCACCCAGACCAACGAGCTGATGGTCGAGGGCCGCGGCGGCACCGAGATGATCGACGTGTTCCCCGGCATGGCGCTCGACAACGAGCTCGCGGGCAACGTCGTGGACCTGTGCCCGGTGGGCGCGCTGCTCGACAAGAAGTTCCTCTTCCAGCAGCGCGTGTGGTTCCTCAAGTCGACGGCATCCATCGACGGCATCACGTCCAGCGGCGACAACATCACCGTCGACCACAACGAGGGACGCGTGTACCGCATCCGCCCGCGCACGAACATGGCGGTGAACCAGTGGTGGATCACCGATGAGGTGCGCCATGGGTGGGACTTCGTGCACCGCGAGGACAGGCTCTCGATGCCTGCGATCCGCGGCGCCGAGCCCTTCGCGCGCGAGGACGCCGCGGAGGCGTGGCTCGCCGCGACGGACCGTGCCGCGCGCGTCCTGCGCGAGGGCGCCGCGTCGGGAAGCCTGGCGTTCGTGGCCAGCCCGATGCTGTCCTGCGAGGACGCGTACCTGCTGGCGCGCGAGGCGCTGTCGCTCGATGCGAATGCCGCGCTCATCGTGGG
>JBIIIL010000059.1:0-11860 GCA_044234825.1 Phycisphaerales bacterium | reverse complement strand
GATCCACAGGGCGCACTTGGACAGGCGGGCCTGGATGAACTGGTTGCCCACGAGGCTCTCCTCGTGCTCCTTGAACATCATCTTGACCGCATAGGAGTGGTCCCGGATGCGGAACATGACCTCCTGAGCCATCGGCTGCAGCGACGGGTGGACGCTTGCCCACTTCGGCGCCGGCCTGCGGAAGCCCAGGAACAGCTCGCCGCCGATGCGCGCTGCGGCGCCGATCTGCCTGAACGGATTGGCCTTCACGCCGAGCATCCACTCGCCGAGCTGCTTGGAGCCGTATGCGAACACGAACGAGTGCATGACCTCGTTGGCGCCCTCGACGATCGTGTTGATGCGCGAGTCTCGCCAGATGCGCTCGACGTGGTTCTCGGTCATGTAGGACTCGCCGCCCATGAACTGCAGCGCGCTGTTGACGGTGCGGTAGCCCATCTCGCTGCAGAAGACCTTGCACAGCGCGGTCTCGAGCATGATGTCCTCGTCGTGGCGGTCGAGGAATCCGGTGGTCGCGTAGAGCACCGCATCCATCGCGTAGGTGTACGCGGCCATCTCCGCAAGACGCTCCTTCACGAGGTCGAAGTCCCCAAGCGGACGGTCGAACTGGTGTCGGAAGGTGGCCCACTTGGCCGCCTGCTCGCACGCGAAGCTCGCGCCGCCAAGCATGCCTGCGCTCAGGGTGCAGCGACCGTAGTTGAGGCAGGTCAGCGCCACGTTCAGGCCTCGGCCCTCGGTGTGCAGCAGGTTGCCCTTGGGGACGCGCACGTTGGTGAGGCGGATGCGCGCCTGCCAGGTGCCGCGGATGCCGCACTTGCTGCGGTTGCGGCTGAAGATCTCGACGCCCTCCATGTCGGGCGTGCAGATGAGCGCGCTCACGGCATCCTTGACCTTGCCGGTCTTGGGGTCGGTGATGCGCTGCTTGCACATCACCGTGAAGAGCCCGGCGAGCGCACCCGAGGTCGCCCACTTCTTCTCGCCATTGAGGATGTAGTACTGGCCGCACGAGGACACCTCGCAGCGCGTCTCCTGGCCGCCGGCGTCGCAGCCGACGTTGGGCTCGCTGAGGCAGAACGCGCTCAGCGTGTCAGTGGCCATGCGCGGCAGGAAGCGGGCCTTCTGCTCGTCGGTGCCGAAGAGCATGACCGCCTTGCAGCCGATCGACTGGTGCGCCGACACGAGCACAGCCGTCGATCCGCAGACGCGGCCGATGCGCTCGAGCGCGCGGTTGTAGCTGGTGATCCCGAAGCCGCCGCCGCCGAACTTCTGCGGGATGGTCATGCCGAGCACGCCAAGGTCGAAGAGGCGCTTGATGACCTCCTCGGGGATCCGCTGCTCCTGGTCGATCTGGTGCGCGGGGTGCTCGTTGACGAGGTAGTCGTCGAGCTTGGCCAGCAGCGCGTCCGCGCGCGCCTTCTCAGCCGGGTCGTAGGCCGGATAGGGGCTCACGAGGTCCTCGCGGAAGTTGCCCCAGAAGTAGTTCTTCACCGCACCCATCGTGCGAGGGTCGGGGCCGAGCATCTCCTGCGCCTGCTCGATCTGCTTGCGGTCCTTCTCGGAGATGTTCTTGAGGTTGGCGAGGTTGGTGGTGCTCATGGGTCGACTCCGCTCTGGATGGTGGCCGGCCGGGAAGGGCCGAAGGGGTCATATTGAATCCGCACTCAGCGCCTGAGGCAAACGGCGCAAGCCCCCGATTTCGCCAGATATGGGCCCTTGGATGCGCGGCGTGCGCCCGCGGGCCTCGTGGAGGGCCTGCATGTCACGTCCCCGGCCCGGCGGGGCGTCAGCGCTTGAGGAATGCAGCGAGCTTTTCGCGTGCAGCGGGCAGGCCGCGCAGCCGGACCAGCTGGCGACGCTCCTCCGCCAGGGCGGCGTCCCAGCCGCGCTCTAGCCCGATGCACACGCACCCGAATACGGCGGTGGCGGGCTCGGAGGCAGGCACGCTCGCATGGGCCCGGCCGAGGATGGCGTGGACCTTCGGCGCGGCGGCTGGGCCGATGCAGGTGGGTGTTGCACGGGACGCAGTTCGAGGATGCGCCCCAATCCAGGAGACCGCAGCGGCGAGCGCCGCATCGATAGAGTCCGCACGCGCATCGAACAGTCCTTCGGGCGCGTCAGTGACCGGGAAGGGCTGCCCGGTCGCCGTGCGCACGACACCAAGCTCGGGATCGATGCGCGCGGGCAGCATCTGGGTGCCGCCCCAGCCCGGGCAGATCGCGAGGCCGCATTCGGGCAGGCCGATCATCCACGGCTTCTCGCCGGCGGCAGGCATCACGGCGACGATCGCGTCGCAGTGCATCGCGAGCTCAAGGCCGCCTCCGAGCGCGGTGCGGTGCACGAGCGCCACGGTGGGGCAGGCGATGCGGTTGAACCACGAGAACGCCTCGGAACCTGCGCGCAGGTAGGCATCGAGGGCCGCGTCGTCGAGCGCATCGATCTCGGCGAGGTCCGCGCCTGCCACAAACACGCGCTCGCTTGCGGAGCGCAGGATCACCCCCTTGGGGTGTCGGGATGCGACATCCCGCATCGTGGCGCTGATCTCCCCGATCAGCCACGAGTCGAGCACCACCACGCCGCCGCGGGGCTTCGACGGGTTCGGCGTGAGCGTGACGGTGACGATGCCGCTTGGGAGCGTGTCGACGGGAAGCATGCAGCGAATGTAGCGCTGCACCGCGCGCCAGGTTCAGCGCGACATCACGGCGCGCAGGCGCGACTGGGCCTCGGGTCCCGCGATGACGCGCGCCGAGATGGCCGCGGCCTCGATCAGCGTCGCCTCGTCCAACGACCCGTCGAGCCTGTTGAGCCAGTCCTTCGTCGCCGCCTGCGCTGCCGGACCGCCGGCGGCGAGGCGCGCCGCAAGGGTGCCCACCGTGGCGTCGAGCTCAGCCTGCGGGACGCAGTGCGTGGCCAGTCCCGCGGCGTATCCCTCGGCGCCGCCCATCGTCCCGCCCGCAAGCAGCATCGCACGCGCGCGACCGGCGCCGATGCGGCGGATCAGCCAAGGGGCGACGACCGCGGGACACACGCCAAGGTCCACCTCCGGGTAGCCCACCTTGGCCTCGGGGTGCGTGCACGCGAAGTCGCAGACCACCATGAGACCGCACCCTCCGCCGATTGCCGCGCCCTGGACATGCGCGATCGTGGGCACGGGCAGCGAGCGGATCGCCAGCGACGTCAGCGCGAGCGTCTTGAGCATGACGCCCATGCGTGCGGGGTCGTCGATCACGCCCTTGAGGTCCATGCCCGCGCAGAACGACTTGCCGGCACCGGCGAGGACGGCGACACGCACATCGCCGGCGCGGCACGCGCGCGCGCAGTCGGACACGGCATCGCGCAGCGCCTCGATGAGCTCGAGGCTGAGCGCATTGCGCGCATCGGGTCGGTTCAGGGTGATCGTGCGGATGCCGGCGTTGGTCTGGGTCAGGATCATGGCTCGGGCAATTCCCCTCGTGAGGGAGTGGTCAGTAGAGTAGTTCTCCGCACTCCGGGCACTGGCTTGTCCACACGCTGCCCCGAATGTCGTACGTGCAGACCGGGCATATGCCGCGCCGGATGCGCGCTGCCCTGATCCGCGCACCGCGCGTGCGCAGGAAGGCCTCGCCCGCCGCGAGCATGCCGATCGTGGCGCATCCGATGGCGGCGATGATGGGCCAGGCCACGAGCGCGTTGAAGCCGAGCGCACCCCAGAGGATCGCGGCCGAGGGAGCCGTCGGATCGCCATCGCGAAGGACGCGTGCCGCGAGTTCGGTCCGGCCGGCATCGCGCAGCGCCTTGGCCACGGCCTGCCGCTCCTCGCTGCCGCTTCGTCGCTCCTGCAGGCCCTCGAGCGGCACCACGCGAAGCAGCGCGAATGAGCGCTCCTCGCGGCTTGAGGCGGGCCACCCTCTCCATTGGGACATCATCTTCGCCGAGAAGGTCGCGTAGGGCCGTGCATCCGACCACGCAGCCGCGCGCGCGGTCCCGCCGACGACCCGGGCACCGAGCGGCGACTCGGATAGGGGCTTGCCGGCGCGCGCGGGCTCGATCCAGATCTGGCCGTCGTCCTCATTTCCGCTCACGCGCTCGCGCACGACGAGCGCATCCATCGCAAGTGCCGCGGGGAACGCGAGCGCCAGCGAGATCCAGAGGTTCGCCCCAAGCCATCGCGACCACCTGGTGCGCGGCGGCTTTGCCGAGCAGTACTCGATGAGCGCAAGCCGGTGCCGGATTCGCGCGATCGGTCCGGGCGGCATCAGCCGCGGCTCCGCGAGGACCAGAACTCCCTCAGCATGGTGCGGCACTCCTCGCCGGCGCAGAGCGATGCGCTTGCCGCAGCCGCCGCGAGGACCATCTCAAGGTTGCGGGACGCGCGTTCGCGCCGTGCCTGCGAGTCACTGGCGCTGCCATCTCCGCGATCCGCGGTGTCGGTGCCGTCAAGGCGCGAGAGCCAGCGCTTCGTCTCGCGCAGCGCGATCGGACCCTTTGCGGCGAGCGATGCGGCAAGCGCATCCGTGGCGGCCGCGAGGGCATCGGGGTCCGCGTGCAGCCGGTGCACGAGCCCAAGCTGATGTGCGCGCGCTGCGCTGACCGGCTCGCCAAGGAGCGCCAGCTCACGAGCCGATCCGGCGCCGAGCGCGGGCACGAGCGTCGGAAGGCTGACCGCCGGGGAGATGCCGATGCGGTGCACCGGGTAGCCGAACGTCGCACGCTCCGCGGCCCACACGATGTCGCACCCGGTCAGCATCGCGCATCCGCCGGCCAGGGCGGCGCCCTGCACTTGGGCCACCACGACCGCAGGCATCGAGCGAAGCGCGACAATCACGCCGCTCAGTCGGCGGATGAACGACTCGAGCGTGGCCGCATCGCTGACGCATGACGCAAGATCGAACCCCGCGCAGAACGCCGAGCCCTCGGCGCGCAGCAGCAGCACGTGCGACTCCCCGGAGCCTGCCCTTGAGCATGCCTCCGACAGCGCACCCTCAAGCGCGTCGAACATCGCGGCGCCAAGCGCGTTCCGGCGCTGCGCATCCGCGAGCGTGATGGCCATGACCCGGGCATCGGCACCAACCTCAAGGCGTGCGGGTGCGGGGGATGGCATGCGTACATTGTCCCGCGCATGTCGCAGCCTGCCAAGCAAGTGTGGCTCGTCCGCCACGCGGACACCGAGTGGAGCCGCTCAGGCCGGCACACCGGCATCACGGATCTCCCCCTGCTCGCAGAGGGAGAGCAGAAGGCGCGGGACCTTGCGCCAAGGCTGGCGCACGCCGAGTTCTCGCTCGTGCTGTCGAGCCCGCGCACGCGAGCCCTTGAGACTGCACGCCTTGCGGGCTTCGGCTCGCACGTGGAGATTGACAGCAACCTTGCCGAGTTCGACTACGGGCAGTTCGAGGGGCTCACGTCCGACCAGATCCATGCCCGATGGCCGGGCTGGGACCTGTGGCGCGACGGGTGTCCGGGCGGAGAGTCGCCGGAGCATGTCGCTGCGCGCTGCGCACGACTCGTGCAGCGCTGCATCGACGCGCCGGGCCATGCGCTGCTCTTCGGGCACGGGCACATCTTCCATGCGTTCGCGGCAGCGTGGCTCGAGCTGCCGGCCTCGCGGGGCAGAAGCTTCGGGCTGAAGGCAGGTTCGATCAGCGTGCTCGGGTTCGAGCACGGCAACCGCGTCCTCTGGCAGTGGGACCGCGTCGAGCGGTTCGAGGGTCACTGAGACTTCGGCACCGCGTCGCAGCGCGTCCAGCCCTTCGTGGGGTCGAACGCCGTGATGACATCGAGCGCCTTGGCGGTCTCGTTGCCGAGGTCACGCTCGAAGACCACGCCATCGGGCCCGACCATGAAGCACATGATGCCGCTGGTGCCGTAGGCATCGGGCCATGCGATGGCGGCCCATGACGCGCCACTCCCCTGAGGCGTGAGCAGCGCGTAGCGGTAGCCCTTGAACGGCACTGCGCCTGACGACGCGTTGCCGGAGCAGTCGGCCGCCGCAAGCGCAGCGCCGATCGGCGAGGAGTCCTCGTGGCCGGCGGTCGGCCAGTGCAGCCCATCCTTGCGGCCCTTCGTGCTGTTGAGCCTCGCGGCGTAGGCCTTCGTCGACCCTCCCTGCGGATTGCTCTCGAAGTACGCACGCTGCGCCGCGGCGATCGCCTGCATCGCCTGGATCGTGTCCAGCTCATTGCGGCCAATCCGGCGCAGCCGGAACTCCTCGATGCCCGCATCGGTGTCCCATGACCAGCGGCCCTTGCGCTCGCGCAGCGGTACGGCGAACGCGAACTGGTCCGGGTCATCGGTCGCGCCAACGACGAGGATGGCCCCATCGCCGATCCGGTCGATGCGCATGCCCTTGCCAAGGCGTGTGAGGAACGCGGCACGCATGCGCGGAGCCTGCGCCGGATCCTGCTGGAGCTCGCTCCATCTCGGGCCGAACAGCGTGGCGGCGGCATTCGCGTCCGGATTCGCCAGCACGACCTTCAGCGCATCGACTGCAGCCTCTGGTGTCGCGTAGTCGGCCGTGACCGTCGAGAGCGCCATCTCGCGCGGGGTTGGCGGGTTCGGGGGCGGTTCCTTCGGTGCTGCGGAGCAGGCCGCGAGCGCGAAGGCCGCACACGCGATCGCGACGAAACCAAAGCGCGCGCCACTTCGTGTGCCGATGCCTGACGTGGTTCGGTGTGTCATCGACGACCTCCTGCGTTTCCGCCGCGATAGCCCGATCGCTGGTTGCTGTATGCGCCGCGCTGTCCCGCAGCTCGAGACGAGCGGTCTCCGTAGAACGCGCCCTGCTCAGCGCCGTAGCGGTCGTAGCCACCAAATCCGCCAGGACCTCCGACAGTGCCAACCCCCGCGGGACCTCCCACGCTGCCGACGCCGCCAGGCCGGCCCGGACTGCCCACTCCTCCCGGACCGCCAACTTGTCCGACACCACCAGGTCCACCGACCTGCCCGACGCCCGCAGGCCCTCCGACTCGACCTACACCCACGGGTCCCGCGACTCCGCCCACGCGCCCGTAGCCGGGAATCGCGGCCGCATCAGGCATGCGCGGCCATCCGCCGACGCCTCCCGGCTGAGCGGCGGCCGCCGCCGCGGCAGGTCGGTACGGGCTGCCGACCGCTCCCACGCCTCGATAGGGAGAGCCGACGCCGCCGGGCGTCGCCGCTGCGGCGACCGCAGCGTCCTGGCGACGCTGGGTCTGGTACCACTGATCATGCAGCGTGTTGACGCCAGCAATGCCCACATGGTCCCAGGCTGGGTTGTAGACCGTATTGCCCCACGCGCAGTACCCGCGCGTCCAGTCGCAGTTGATCGCCGCGAATCCTGGAGCGACGTACGCGCCGTCCGCGTAGCCCCAGTAGCCGGCCGGATACCCGGCGGCATACACCGCGGGATTCGCATACACGACATCCGGCGAGTAGACCGGCGCGTAGATCACCTGCGGGTTCGTGGGCGTGATGACAATCGTCGATCCGGTG
Source organism: Phycisphaerales bacterium (assembly GCA_044234825.1). Classification (GTDB taxonomy): domain Bacteria; phylum Planctomycetota; class Phycisphaerae; order Phycisphaerales; family SM1A02; genus ZLKRG44. The sequence continues at coordinate 4,420 of JBIIIL010000059.1, read as the reverse complement.
CCGTCGCCCGCGGCTGTGGACACCGTCTGCTGCGCATCTGACTTGAGCGTGCCGTTGGCAACCGCAGTGGCTCGCAGCTGCTGGACGATTCTCATCACGTCAGCGGGCTGCTTCAGGTAGGCCGCGCCGAGGGCCGCGGTCCAGTCCGGATGCTGGTTGAGCGTCGTGACCACGCTGGGCACCGATGCAATCGCCTTCACCGGGAGCTCCCAGCTCGTGGCATCGATCTGAGACTGCGGCGGCGCACCCGATGCGCACAGCAGGGCTGCTTGCGCGATCTGGTCCGGGTACAGGCACGCGGTCAGCGTGTTGGCAAGCAGCGAGTCCGGGTAGAGCGCCACCGGCCCGACCAGCAGCTTCAGCTGGTCGTCGGAGTACTTCTGCGACGCAGCCACCTGAGGCGTGGTGGCGCCGGGAGACGAAGGCACGGAGTCGGCTCCCTGAGGGACTGGGGCCGCGGCGAAGGCCCCAACCCCGCACGCGCAGGACATGGCGGCGAGCACCCGCAGGGAAGCGCGCGCGGTGCGCAGGTGCGGGGCGGTGAACGGATGGGACATGGGCGTTGCGCTCCTTGCCGCAAGGATGGATCGGACCCTAGACCGCCGCGCGGCCTGAGGGTGTCACGCTATCAGGTGCGCCGCGACGCGGCTGTCACGAATAGGTACTCACGCTCTCGCACGTGCACACGAGGTTGCGGTCGCCGTAGGGGTTGTCGACGCGGCCCACCGCCGGCCAGAACTTCCACTGGCGCGTCCACGGCGCAGGCCATGCCGCCTGCTCCCGCGTGTACGCGTGGGTCCAGGTGTCGGCCGTGACCGCGGCCGCCGTATGCGGCGCGTTCTTCAGCGGATTGTCGTCGCGCGGCATGCGGCCCTCCTCGATCGCGCGGATCTCCTCGCGGATCGCGATGAGCGCATCGCACAGGCGGTCGCACTCGGCCTTCGACTCGCTCTCGGTGGGCTCGATCATCAGCGTGCCTGGCACGGGCCATGCCATCGTCGGCGCATGGAAGCCGTAGTCCATGAGGCGCTTGGCGATGTCGTCGATCTTGATGCCCGCGGTGCGGTCGAAGGCCCTGCAGTCGAGGATGAACTCGTGGGCGCACCGGCCGTTGGCGTTGGTGTAGAGCACCGGATAGTGGCCCGAGAGGCGCTTGGCCATGTAGTTCGCGTTGAGGATCGCCACAGACGTGGCGTCCGTGAGGCCACGCCCGCCCATCATCGCGATGTACATCCACGAGATGAGCAGGATGCTTGCGCTGCCGAACGGCGCAGCGCTGATGGGACCGATGGCGTGGCGGCCTGCGCTCGCCGGACGCAGCACCGGGTGGCCGGGGAGGAAGTCCGCGAGCGCGGCCGTGCAGCAGATGGGCCCCATGCCAGGGCCGCCGCCGCCGTGCGGGATGCAGAAGGTCTTGTGCAGGTTGAGGTGGCACACATCCGCGCCGATCTCGCCGGGCTTCACGAGACCCACCATCGCGTTCATGTTCGCGCCGTCGAGGTACACGAGGCCGCCATGCGCGTGGATCGTCTCGCAGATCGCCGTGATGCCCTCCTCGAAGACGCCATGCGTGCTGGGGTACGTGACCATGCACGCCGCGAGCTCGTGCGCGTGCTGCTGCGCCTTGGCGCGCAGGTCAGCGAGGTCCACGTTGCCGTGGCTGTCGCACGCGACCGGCACGACGCGCATGCCCGCGACGACGGCGCTCGCTGGGTTGGTGCCGTGCGCGCTCTCGGGGATGAGGCAGACGTCACGGGCGGTGTCGCCCCGGTGGAGGTGGTACGCGCGGATGGTCATGAGGCCCGCGTACTCGCCCTGGCTTCCGGCATTGGGCTGGAGGCTGCACGCCGCGAAGCCGGTGATCTCGCAGAGCCACGACTCGAGCTGGGCGCACATCGCCGCGTAGCCGGTCCACTGGTCTGCGGGGGCGAAGGGATGGATGAGGCCGAACTCCGGCCAGGTCACCGGGATCATCTCGCTCGTGGCGTTGAGCTTCATGGTGCACGAGCCCAGCGGGATCATGCTGTGGCACAGCGAGAGGTCGCGCGACTCGAGACGCTTGATGTACCGGAGCAGGTCGGTCTCCGAGTGGTGCGCCGAGAAGACCGGCTGCGACATGAAGGGGCTGGTCCGCGAGAGCGGCCCTTCCGGGGCGCCGTCGATGCCGGCGGCGATCGCCGCGAGGTCCGGCACGCTGCGTCCCGTGCCGGTCGCGAACGCCTCGACAAGGTCGACGAGGTCCGACAGCTCCACGGTCTCGTCGAGCGACACGCCAATCGACCCGTCGGCGTACGACCGCGCATTGATGCGCCGGCGCGCGAGCGCGGCCATCACTTCGGTCGCATGCGGACCCGAGAGACGCACGCGCAGCGTGTCGAAGCGCTCGGCCGTGCCTGTGTCGTGGCCTAGCAGCTTCAGTGCGGTGGCGAGCGCCTGCGTCGCCGAACGGATGCGCCGCGCGATCTGGGCCAGGCCGTCCGGGCCGTGGTAGGTCCCGTAGAGGCCGGCCATGATGGCGAGCAGCACCTGCGCGGTGCAGATGTTGCTGGTCGCCCGGTCCCGCTTGATGTGCTGCTCGCGCGTCTGGATCGCCAGGCGCAGGGCGGGCGCCCCGTGCGAGTCGCGCGACACTCCAATGAGGCGACCCGGCATCCGGCGCACGTGGTCCGGACGTGTGGCCATGAAGGCCGCGTGCGGCCCGCCGAAGCCCATCGGCACGCCAAACCGCTGCGCGCTGCCGACGGCGATGTCGGCGCCCCACTCGCCGGGCGGCGTGAAGAGCGTGAGCGCGAGGAGATCGCATGCCGCGACCACCTGGCCTCCTGCGGCATGCACGCGCGACGTCACGTCGCGAAGGTCGTGCAGCGTGCCGTCGGTCGTCGGGTACGCGAGCAGCGCGCCGCAGAGCGGCACCGACGCGAAGTCGAACGTGAATGGATTGCCGATCGCGATATCGATGCCAAGGCCCGACGCGCGCGTCTCGATCACCGCGATGGTCTGGGGATGGCAGTGCTCGGCCACGAAGAACGTGCGCCGCGGCGCACCGCTGGCGTGAGGCGTGCCGCCGGTGATGCCGAGGCACATCGTCATGGCCTCCGCGGCGGCGGTTCCCTCATCGAGCAGCGATGCGTTGGCGACCGGCAGGCCGGTGAGCTCGGTCACCATCGTCTGGAAGTTGAGCAGCGCCTCGAGGCGGCCCTGCGCAACCTCGGCCTGGTACGGCGTGTACTGCGTGTACCAGCCCGGGTTCTCGAGCACGTTGCGCAGGATCACGCCGGGCACGATGCAGCCCGAGTAGCCCATCCCGATGTAGCTGCGCCACACCTGGTTGCGGCCGGCCAGCTCCCGAAGCGCTGCGAGCGTCTCGGCCTCGCCTCGGAGCGAGTAGCCGTGGTGGTTCGTGGTATCGGTCAGGATCAGCGGACGCTCGGTGCGGAGCGACTGCGGGATCGTCGCCGCAAGGAGCTCCTCGATCGACGAGTGGCCGAGCGACGCGAGCATCTGGGCCACCTCTGCCGGTCCCGGCCCGATGTGCCGGCGGACGAAGGTGTCGATGGGCTCGAGGGGCACCGTGGCAGCGGGCTCGGCGAGAGGGGCAGACGGCGTCTTGGCGATGAGCGTCATGGTGGAAGCCATGAGGATAGTCACCATGCCGCGTGGGCTAGACTTCCAAATCGCCATGCAACGCCCTGCTTTCCCGTGGACCGCGCGACTTGCGCTCGCCGCCGCGATCCTGCCCGCCGCCGCCATTCTTGCGCAGGACGCCCCCTCCCAGAAGGTCCCTCCGCCGTCACGGATCATCGAGGGCCGGGTCGACCCCTACAGCTACAACCCAAAGGACACGGAGGGCCACGCGGACCCTGATGTGCGCGGGTACTACGACTCTCTCGGCGCCGCCGCCACAGAGTGGCACCAGCACGTGCAGACGCTCTCTTCGCCCTTCTTCGAGGGCCGCGCACCTGGCAGCCGCGGCTGCGAGCTGGCGGCCGAGTACGTCGAGTTCAACTTCCGCAAGGCAGGCCTCGAGCCTGCGTTCCCGGAGCCGGGCTCCGCCAAGGCGGACGCGGACGCCGCGACATGGACGTCCTACCGGCAGCCCTTCGAGCTGCCTGCGGCGGGACCGAAGCTTGTCGGGGCATCAGCGCGTGCGCTCGACAGGTCGCTTGAGCTCTCGAAGGACTTCGCGGTGCTCGGCAACTCGGGGTCCGGGTCGTTCGACGCGCCGCTCATCTTCGCGGGGTACGCGATCGAGGAGGGGCGCGAGGGCTACACCAGCTTCGCCACCGACGTCGATTTCGCGGGACGTGCGGTGGTCATGCTGCGCTACGAGCCGCTCGACGAGGAGGGCAAGAGCCTCTGGAGCGATCGCCGCTTCAGCCCCGCCTCAAGCGCCGCCGCCAAGTTCGCGGCAGTCGCCAAG
>JBIIIL010000273.1:0-3084 GCA_044234825.1 Phycisphaerales bacterium | reverse complement strand
GACCCCGTGCCGGATGCGGGCACCGACGATCGCATCAAGTCCCTTCGCCGCGGCCGTGATCTCGGTGACCCGGTTGGCGACCCTTTCCCACTGCTCCTCGAGCCGGTCGAGCTGAGTCCATGCGCGCACCGCATCCGATGGGTGCTTCTGCAGGAATCGCCAGTTCGACTCGCCCTGCCGCTCAATGCGCCGGCAGAAGCCATCGAACGAGATCGATCGGACCATTGTGGTCCGCGCCTCGCGATTGAACACCACCTTCAGTCCACGGGGCACGAGTCGGTGGGCGAGCTCCACATCCTCGCAGCCAAACCGGAAGATCGGGTCGAAGGGCCCCTCGATGCCCTTCAGGAGCGATGCCTTGCAGGATGACCGGCCTCCCCAGAAGTAGGTGTGATCGAGCACCCTGCCGTGGGACAGCCGCGGATAGCCAAAGAGGTAGCAGCCGACCTGCGTCACGAAGTGCATCAGCGGCTGGCTCGCCACTTCAGGTGCGAGGTCGGTATAGCCAAGAACCGCAAACTCCTGTGCCGGGTACCTCGCGTGCGCGCGCAGATGCTCCTCGAGCAGCTGCGGTGATGCCACATCGTCGTCATCCATGAACACGACGATCGGCGCGCGCGCGACGCTGAGCGCGCGGTTCTTTCCAGCGGCCAGGCCAAGATTCTCCTGCCGCACCCAAGTCAGTGGCAGCACGCCGGCAAACTCGCGCTCGAGCGACTCGGTGCCGTCGGTGGACCCGTCATCCACCACAATGACCTCGTAGTCATCCTTGCCGAGCGACTGGCGCTCGAGGGACTGCAGGGCCAGCCGCAGCAGATCGTGACGGTTAAAGGTCGAGAACAGCGCGCTGATCCGCGGCTCAGACACGATGCGTCTCCTGCGCGTGCGTGAGGATCCGGTCGATGGCCTCGCCCGCGGCATGAGGGCTGAAGCGCTGTTCAATGAGATCGCGTGCAGCGGTCGCAACGGAGCTCCACAGCACGGCATCCGTATGCAGTCGGGCCACCGCATCTGCGAAGGCGTCCGGGTCGTCGGCGACAAGCGCGTGGACTCCCGGCTCGATTCCCATGCCCTCGGCGCCTACCGATGTGGTGACCACGGGGATGCCGAGGCTCATTGCCTGCCCGATCTTGCCCTTCATGCCCGCGCCAAACCGCAGCGGCGCGACAAAGACGCGGCAGCGGTCGAACCACGGCAGCGGGTCATCCACCCATCCGATCGCGTGCACGTCGCGGCCTGCAAGCGCACGTATCGGATCGGTCATCGAGCTGCCGAGCATGTACAGCGGCTTCGGGCCGATGCGCTTGCCGATCAGCGGCATGATGTCACCCACGAAGTGCCTCATGGCATCGTCGTTGGGAGGGTGCAGGTAGTGCCCGATGAAGACGAGCCCATCGCGTCCCTCGAAGCCCGGCCAGCTGTCGCGTACGGCGTGGATGTTCGGCACGATCTCGATGAGCGCGTGAGGCGACCTCCGCCTCATCTCCTGCTCCTCCACGGGAGTAATGGCCACGGACATGTCAGCGGAGTCGATGTTGGCGGACTCCATCGCGTCGTACTTGTCGGCGCGCTGCAGAAGCGCCGGGTCCGATCCCTTCGAAATCGCCTCCCGCCGGAAGCGCACGCCATGGAGATCGACGGTGTCGTAGACAAGGAAGGCGGTCGGCGCAAGTGCGCGCACGAGCGGCGCATACTGGTGCATGACCTCCGGGTAGCTCAGGATGACAAGGCGGTACCGGTGGCCGAAGTCACGGAGGTGGTCAGCAATGGCCTGCGGCCCGAAGATGGTCTTGACGCCCGCCGACGCAAGCGTGCGCTCGTAGATGGGCAGCTCGGATTCAATGTCGCAAAGGATCCAGTGATAGTCGTCGCGCGGCGCGCTTGAGGCCATCGTCACGGCCCATCCGCGCTGCACAACCCGGTCGATGATTGCCTGAAGGCGCGTCGAGCCGCTGGTGCGGTCAGGCGTGGGAATGCGATGCTCGATGATGAGCGCATGCGGTCGCAGGTCCGCAGGCGGTGCAGGCGTGGGTGCGGGACGCTGCCTTGTGCGGTCGAATAGGTCGCCGAGCCTTCGCGTATGCACTGCATGCGCGAGTCCGGGCAGCTTCGCGACGGCGCGCGCAGTGATCCGGCGGCGCAAGGCATCCGGCATCGGGACCGCGCGGTAGGCCGCACGGAGCCTCATCGCGAGCTGTCCAGACGGTGTGGCCAGCACCGGCCGAACAATCGCGCACGACCCCAGCACCAGGCAGGCGATCCACGAGGATGCGACAAGCCAGTGCGAGTAGCGGTACTGCGTCGAGGGCGCGGCGACCAGGGGCGTGGCCTCCTGCGCCACACCGCTGAAGGCCAGAAAGAAGGGCAGGGCGTTGCCCCGCCCGATCCAGCGCCATCCCCAAACCATGGCTGCGATGCCGAGCGCGAGGCAGATGCCCGGCCAGGACAGCAACGTGTCATAGGCCGGCGCAGCGAGGACCTTCCCGAAGGAATGCTGGCCCCACGAGAGGGTGAATTCATGTCCTGCGAGGCTCGTCGACAGCACTGAGTTCACGGCCATTCCTGTGGCCGCAATCAGCAAGGCCGCAGCCGCACCTGCGGTGAGGCTCCATCGCACTCGCGGTGTGCGGCGCGGTATCGCGTAGCACGCGAAGGCAGCGGCGCCCCAGATGGCACCAGTGGCGTTGGGTCGCATGGCCGACTCAAGCACGAGCAGCGCCGATACAGCAGCCATGATCACGCCAGCCCTGAACGCATGATTGGTGTGCGACGACTCTCGCCCGAGGGCGATGCCGCCGAACGCCATAAGCGCCATGGCCACGAGCATCGCGTCCTTGGGGACGAATCCCATCATGCCGAGGACAAGCGGCAACAGCAGCCCAGCCCACAGCACCGCGATGCGCAGCGCTGTGCCGCCGGATGCCGCGGTCCGAACCACCAGGTAGCCGCCTGCCCACAGCAGCGCCATCAGCAGCGTGAGCATCAGCAATGGACCTGGGATGATCCGGTCGAGCCAGCGTCCGATGAGCATCGTCGCCGGCGAGCGCGGGTCGGCGATGTCGCCGCCACTGGCCTGCAGGATCT
>JBIIIL010000002.1:0-36934 GCA_044234825.1 Phycisphaerales bacterium | reverse complement strand
CGCCGGCACGCGACGCGACCGTCCTCCACCAGCGCACGCTGTCCGCGCCGATCTCTCGCCCCGCGCCGAGCGCCTCAGGGTCGCCGTAGTTTCCGCCGCTCACGAAGCTCGCGGTGCCGATGAGCCCCGAGCCCTCGGGCTTCGACTCGACAAGCACGGTGTCGGCGACCGCCGGATACCTGGTCCCCTGAAACGAGACCACGAACTCGTTGGTGCATCCCCCGAGCGCGCCGGCCGCTGCGAGGGATGCAATCGCACCGAAGGCTCGGGAGAGTGGACGCGCGTGGGTCATGGCGCGGATGCTATGGCGCCGGCGCGCAAGACCCTATCGTGGTGCGGTGCTGCGCATCGGTCCCGTGCAACTTGACTCGCCTTTGCTGCTCGCGCCGATCGCAGGCCACTGCGACCTCGCGTTCAGGATCCTCTGCCGAGAGCTGGGTGGCGTCGGTGCGGCGTACACGGACCTGCTGAACTGCCACGCGATCCTGCGCGGCACCCGGCGCACGCTCGACCTTGCGGCCACCAACGGCCTCGACCAGCCCTGCGGCATGCAGCTCTACGGCAACTCGCAGGATCCGCTGCCTGAGGCGGCCATGTGGGCCATCGATCATGGCGCGCGGATCATCGACATCAACATGGGCTGCCCGGTCGACAAGGTGGCGAAGAAGCACGGCGGGTCGCTGCTGCTGCGCGACTGCACATCCACCACGGCCCTGGCCGAGCGCATCGTGCGCGCCGTCGAGCGCCATTCCGCGGGCCGCGTACCCGTCACGGCGAAGATGCGGCTCGGCTGGGATCCTGAGCATCCGGTCGCTGCACAGCTCGCGCGCGACCTCGAGTCCGCAGGCATCGCCGCAGTCACGGTGCACGGGCGCTGGACGGTGCAGCTCTTCTCAGGTCAGGCGGACTGGACACGCATCGGGGAGGTGGTCGCGGCCGTCCGCTCCATTCCGGTCATCGGAAACGGCGATGTCACGGATCCTGAGCATGTCCCCGCCATCATGCGGCAGTCCGGGTGCCAGGGCGTGATGATCGGCCGGGGCGCCCTGCGCACGCCATGGCTCTTCAGCCGCGCACTGGCCCTGCTCAAGACGGGTACCTGCCCGCCTGAACCTTCACTTAACGCCAAGATCCGCGCGATCCTCCGGCATGTCGAGCTGCTTGAGCGCTACAGCGACGAGCGGCACGCTCTCGACTGCCTCCGGAAGAGGATCTCCTGGTACGGCAAGACCATGGGCCACGTGAAGGGGCTGAAGGAGGGCGTCCGGGTTGCGCCGGATCTCGCCACCGTCAGGGCGGTGCTGCTGGACTGGATTCGACCCGAGCGCGAGGTTCCGCCATCGGCCGCGGGGCGTGCCATCTCGCCCGCCGTTGGGGTTCCGGTCCACTCCATCGACGCATAACTCGCTCCGCAACATTTGAATCTTGCGTACTTTTTGGAATCCGTGGCGTCTGGCTTGCATTTGCTTGCTCCGGATGTAATCGCGGCTACTTTGCTGACTAGGAAGAGGTGGTGTCGCTGCGCCCAGGAGGCGCCGACTGCCTCGGACTGCTGCCCGAGCCCCTACCCGGCACACGACAGCGCATCTTGGAGCGGAAGAGGAAGCAGTTGTTCATCGGGCTCGCCATTCGGGCCTGGAGGAGAGCGGAAGGGACATGGTTCGAACGTTCATCGGCATCGGCGTTGTTGGTGCGTGCCTGGCGTCGCCTGCGCAGGCAGGCGTGGTCGAGCCTGAGTTCAACATCGGGTTCGCGGATGGCTTCAGCAGCTTCATGGGCCCTGCCCAGAAGTGGGGCAGCTACACGCAGATCGCGCCAACCGTCTGGCGCGCCACCGGCGCGATGTACTCGTCGCCGACGCAGAGCACCCTCACGTGGCACATGTCGGTCGATCCCGATCCGTTCGTGCAGGGCACGTTCACGGTCAGCAACGACTCGAACGAGACTCGCGAGTACACGGTGGACTTCATCTTGCCGATCTCGCCGGCCATTCCGGACGCGTCATTCATCGCGGGAAGCGTCTCAGGCACGCTGACTGACTCGAACGGCAACGGCTCTGCGGCGATGTCCAGCATTGCGGCAGGATCCATCTACACGTCGCTCATCGACGGCGCGCCTGTGCGCACGCTGCTCAACGGCAGCGCGTTCGGGGTGTCCACCGCATTTGGCTCGACCAACTTCGGCACCGAGAGCTTCGGGTATCCGGTTGGATCGCTCGTCGGCCCCGCGGCAAGCACGTCGATCGCGCTGCAGTTCAGGTTCTCGCTGAGCGCTGGCGATACCGCCTCGTTCTCGAGCGTCTTCATCGTCAACCCCATCCCCGCGCCAGGAGCATTGGCCCTGCTCGCGGTGGCGGCTGGATGCCAGAGGCGGAGGCGACGCTAGACTGCCGTGCAGGAGCGGAGTGGTGCGCCGGACCGCCCGATGGCGGACCGGTGAGTGAACCGGGGCAGGAAAGGACAAGGGAACGGCAGCCGCTACGGAGTGATGGCTGCCGAAAGGAAGAGGGATCGGCATGGACAGGATGACCTTGTGGACGACCGCATGCGCGCTGGGGTGCGCTGTGTCGTCCCATGCCATTGCAGGATTCACGCCTGGGGGCGTGAGCTTTGCGGTGACGTCATCCGCCGGTTCCGCCAATGCGAACTTCAGCGGCGCGCAGATCTCCTCTGACTCGTGGAGCTGGACAGGCAACTGGGCAGCCAACGGCGCCAGCGTGAGCTGGAACGCGGTGCCCGCGACATGGAACGGCACCACGATGTCGCTCGGCGGGAACTTCGTCATCAGGAACAGCACGGCGTCCACGCAGTTCTTCCTCATCGACATCTCGCTTCCCGGCAGCTTCAGCGCGGGCACCGAGTGGCGCGTCGGCGGTTCGGCCGCGCTCTCGATGGTGAACCTCAGCCCTGACGCCGGACGCCTCTTTGCGCAGGGTCCGCTCTGGAGCGCTGTGTTCGACAGCACGACGGTCGGGTCCCTCTTCAGCAACGCAAGCGCGACCGTCGACCCGTTCTTCGCAGCGACGCTGCCGAGCCAGTCCTTCGGCAACCCGATCCCGGGCCAGACGTTCTTCGGTGGCGTGAGCTCCGCAGCCCGCATCCGAGTCGGCCTCAACATGACGGCAGGCATGGAGGCGACCATCACGAGCGCATTCGCGGCGCAGTTCATCCCTGCACCCGGAGCGATGGCGGTGCTCGGGCTCGCGACCTTCGCCGGCTCGCGCCGGCGTCGGCGCTGAGCGGCTCTTAGGCTTCGTTCAGGTCCGCAGTTCCTTGGACTGCGGCAGGTCCGCGAGGCTGCCGATCCCGAAAACCTTGAGGAACTCCGCGGTGGTGCCATAGAGCATCGGGCGGCCGAGCTCCTCGGCACGTCCCACGATCCGGACCAGGCGCCTCTCGAGCAGGCTGCGCAGGACCTCGCCGCACGCCACGCCGCGGATCGACTCGATCTCGGCGCGCTGGATCGGCTGCCGGTAGGCCACGATCGCGAGCGTCTCCAGCGCAGGCTGGGTCAGGCGAGTCTGCTGCTTCTGCCCTCGGAGGGCTGCGACCACCGGCGCGAAGGCTGGGAGCGTGAGCACCTGTCGCCCGCCCGCGAGCGACTCGATGCGGATCGCGCGGCCAGTGGATGCGTACTCCCTATTGAGCTGCTCGACTGCGTCCCGCACCGCCCGAGCCGGTGACTCGCTGCCACCAGACTCAAGTCCAAGCAGGTCGGCAATCCTGCCATCCGAGATCGGACGGTCTGCCGCCATCAGCAGTGCCTCGATGCGCTGCGGCAGCGGCCTGTCCCCGCACGGCAGTTCGCGCACTGCGCCCTCCGCGGGCGCCGATTCCGCTGAGGCCTGCGTCACTTCGCTCATCGGCGGGAGATCGCCACTCGCGCGCGGGCGCGGGCCTGCGCCCGCTCGATGTCGAGGCGCTGCTCGGGCGTCGAGGGCTGCGCTGGGGTCTCCCGCGCGCGCTCATTCGCCTTCGTGAGGTCGCGCTCGGCCGCAGCCGCGTCGACGGACTCGGCCGAGACCGCGGAGTCGGCCAGCAGCACCAGCGTGTCGCCCTGCATCTGCGCGAACCCGCCATCGACGGCGTAGGTGCGGACGCCCTGAGCGGTGTCGATCCTGCACACGCCCACCCCGAGCTTGGTCAGGAACGCGGACGCTCCCCGCATCACGCCGCGCTGGCCGTCGTGCGCCTGGAAGGTGGCGTAGGTCGCCGCCTCGTCGAGCACGGAGTCTGCGGGCGTCACAATTCTGCAGCGGAACGTGGACATGGGGTCAGGATCCTACCGCCGGCAATCCCCTGAAGGCGAGGGCGGAGTTGCGGTACCGCGGGTCATCAGTGACCTCCCGGCCCATCACGCCGCGCAGCCATGCAGGGGGGACGGCCTCTGCCGACGCATCCGGGAGCTCCACCTCGACCATCACCAGGGGCCAGTCGAGGAACTCGTCCACCTCCCACGTGAGCGCCCCTTCGCGCACCCGGTGCCGCACCTTGCGGATCCTGCGCCCGACAGTCGAAGGCCACAGCCTGCGGAAGTCCTCCGGCGTGATCGCCCGCTCGGTCTCCTCGCGCACGAGGCCCTGGCCGCTCTTCACGGTGTGCACGAACTCGCGCCGCCCATCCGGGTGCGTGATGCACCTCACGCGACCCTCTACGCCGGATGCCTCGTCGAGATAGCCCTGCTCTATGGTCCAGCGCTCCGCGCCCTGCGGGATCGCGGGGCATGCGCTGAGCAGCCACACGCGCTCGATCTCGTGCTTGGAAGTCCCCACGTGGCGCTACCTGCCGCTCTCCATGGCGCTCGACACGAACGCGCTCAGCGCGAACTTGGGCGCCACGTTGGAGCGCAGGGCCCGCTCGGCTTCGGCGATCAGCGGCGGCAGCGCGCTCCACGCGTCGAGCGTCCCCGGTGCAGCAGCGCCCCTCGCATGTGCCGCAATCCGGTCGCGCACCGCACGGCCCATCACGCAGAAGCACAGTGACATCGCGCGCCGGCCCGCGGCCTCCTTGCTGGCGTTCTCGTCACGCTTCACCGCCGATTCCGCCACTCCGCCCGCGAGCTCGCTCACGCGATCCGCGAACTTCGCCGGAAAGCTTCCCGTCACCATCTGGTCCAGCATCGGCGCGATCTCCGCGCTCCAGGCATGCAGCGCGTGCGCCGCCGCGACGCGCGCGAGACCGGGGCTACCCTCGGCGAACGACGCGATCCACGCGCGCTCCTTCGGGTCCGCCACATCGAGCGACGACTCGACCCACTGCGACATCTCGGTCTCGGCAAGCGGCGTGAAGCTGACGCGCTGGCACCTGCTGCGGATCGTGGGGAGCAGCTTGTCCGCACTGGAGGTCACGAGGATGATCAGGGTGCCTGCAGGAGGCTCCTCGAGCGTCTTGAGCAGCGCATTCTGCCCATCGGCCTCGAGCATCTCCGCCTCGTCGATGATGAACGCCTTGCCCCGACCGAGGAAGCTCGACCGGTAGGCGCGCGCCTCGAGCACTCGGCCTTCGCTGTCCGTGCCTCCGATCAGGTGCTCGCGCAGCAGCCCGACGGGAATGTTGGTCTGCTTGCGCTCGCGGATCGCGCGGTCGGCGCTCGACGAGGCGAGGTCCGGCCTGATGAGCCCGATGTCAGGATGCGTGCCGGCGCGCAGGAGCTCCGCGCTGCGCGTATCCCGCCGCGGCAAGAACGAGCGCGCATCGCTGTCCCCGGTCTCGGGGTCCACATGCAGCGCGGCAAGCCGCAGCGCTGTCGTGCACTTCCCGATGCCGGGCGGTCCGTGGAAGATCCAGGCGTGGTGCAGGTGGCCCGACGCGAGGGCGCCGCCGAGCATCGCGCGAGGGCCCGAGTGGCCCAGGAGGGTCCCGTCGAGCGATGTCGCGGCAAGCTCGCGGATGCGCGCATCGCCACCCGACTCAGGCGCGACATCGCCCGCTGGCTCCCGTGCGGCCTTCGCCGACTTGGTGGCGCGCGGTGCGCCTGCGGATGCTGGCTTGCGACTCGCCATCGCCCTGCCGCGTCAGCGCGGCACCTCGACAAGCATTGGCTTCTGCGGAAGCATCTTCGAGTTGGGGTCGCGCGGATCGGTGCGCACGAGAAGCTCCTCGCCCGCCACGAGCATCACCGGGAACTTCGACATGAGCTCGTCCACCTCCGGAGAGAAGAGCGTGGTGCGCGCGTCGTACGCCTCGGGCCCGAACACGCCCACCGTGACGATGCTCATCCGCCGGTCCTCATCGTGGTAGTAGAACGCCGCATGACCCTGCGAGCGCAGGCGCGCGCAGTAGCCCTCGGCGCTGCGGCGGATCTCCTCGGGCGAGACCTCGCCGGACCCGAAGTCGCTCCACATCGCGACCTGCAGCGTGTAGAGCGTGGAGTTGCCCGGCTTCATGGCGCGCGCGGATCGCAGGTCCGATGGCGACAGCGGACCCGTGCGACGCGACCCCTCGAGTCTCGACAGGATCGCGCGCGCAAACGGCCGGCCGCCGCGCGCGTCCTCGATCGCCTGCACTGCCTTCACCCTCGGCTTCGCTGCCGGGTCGTCGAGGCCCGTGTAGCGGCCGACCATCACGACCGATCCCGACGAGTTGCTCCTGACGTACGCGTCAGACAGCGCCTGATACTGGCGCGCGATGCTCGATCGCGCCTGCTCCGCGGCCTGTCGATGCCCGTCGCCTGTGAATGTCGCCAGCGTGATGCCCCAGTTCGCGCTGCTGTCTCCACTGGCCTGCTGACCCCGAGCGGCCGCCGCCGCTGGCGGGGGCTTCGTGCTGCTGCGCTGGGGCTGCGTCGCTGGCGCGGCCGCCGCAGGCACTGCGGCAGGGGCTGCAGACGCCGACGCCGCCGCGCGTGACGCCTGCGCCTGTGGGGCCGCCGAAGCAGCCGGAGGCGCAGAGGCCTGCGCTGCCTGTCGCGGCGCAGCTGCAGGTGCGGCCGACCTCGCCGGCGCCGGTGCCCGGGCCGCCGGGGTGCCTGCGCGGCGCGCGCTCGCCGGCTGCGTGTCGGCTGCATCGCCGCCAGTCGACCACTGCGGTCCGCTCGCCTGGGTACGGACCTTGGTCGGAGGCTCGTCGATGGGCTCGTCGAACTGCAGGGACTCGGCGTCCCTCGCCGAGGCGATCTTCCCGGCGCTCGACGGAGACGGATCCGGTCCGCAGCCCGTCAACGCCACCGCCGCAAGGGCGGCATGTGCACCTGCCCGGAGGCACCTGAAGCATGTGTCAGCGATGTTCATCCGCGATGTCGTGGAGGAGCATAACTCCCGATGGAGTGACCATTTGTCAATCTGATTACCGCATCGGAATTCGTTGAAGAACTGGACTCGCGCGCGACGATACGTATGGTTACGCCAAGGCCACCAGTTGCGGTGTCCAAGGCGTATCAGACCCCACAGGATGTGTCTGACGAAGCCAAGGACGCGGGCCGCAAGGAAGTGCCGGCCTTCGTTCACGGAGATCGCCATGCCCATCCGCTCCAGCCAAAGCGTCCCGTCCGACCGGGCCACCACCGCACCGCGAACGAGCCACCACTTCATGTCCCAGGCCACCATCGACTCACCCTCCCACGCCGGCGCAGAGTCGGCGTGCCACGAGGAGACCCGCGAACGTCATCTCGTCAGGCTCCGTGCCATGCCGGATGTCCGGCCGGACCGTGTCAGCCAGCTCAAGGCGATGATCGCCGCGGGCACCTTCGACACGGAGCACCGACTCGAGGCGGCCATCGATCGCATGCTCGAGGAGCTGAAGATCGATCCCGAGCACGACGGCATCTGAGTCGCGCATCGACTCGACGCACCGCGCCATGCCGGTCGTACAGCGGGTCGGCACGATCCGAGCCGCCGGACCATGGGGCAGCTCTCGACCTGAGCGAGTTTGAGGTGCGACTGCACACCCATAGACTCGAGGGGTGATTCGCCACAGCATGACTGCGTGCGCCGCGGCACTTCTGGTGCCAGCGCTTGTCGCTCACGCCCAGGTCGCCCCGGTGAACGGGCCGCGGCCCTCCGATGTGCGGCGCGATGCGCTCAGGGGTGCGACCGTGCACGTCCGGCCGGGTGTCACCGTGGCGGATGCGACCGTGGTGCTGCGCGACGGATGGATCGAGGCGGTCGGTCCCGCATCCGACGTGAAGATCCCCGAGGGCACGACTGTCCACGACGCTTCAGGGCTTGTGGTCTGCGCCGGGTTCATCGAGCCGATGCTGGTGCTCGACAGCGCGCAAGCTGCGCGGGATGCGGCGGCGAGGCCTGGCGCGTACTGGAATCCCCAGGTGGTGCCGCAGGTGGATGCGGCCGCGATCGCGATTCCCGCCGACACGCGCACGCAGCTGAGGAACCTTGGCTTCGCTGTGGCGGCGGCCTATCCGGGCTACGGCATTGTCCGCGGACGTGGAGCGGTGCTGCCCCTTGACGAGGATCCTGCACGCATCACGCCCATCGGCGGCGCTCCCGGCCACTCGATCGGATTCGGCCGGAGCGACCGCAGTGGCGGACCGCGGCCCGACGACACATCCGAGGTGTCCTATCCGCGCGCGCTCATGGGGGCGATCGCGCTGGTCAGGCAATCGATGCACGATGCGCGGTGGCGCGCCGACTGCATCGACGTGTGGAACTCGAGCCCGGCCGGCAACGATCCTCCGGCGGCATCTCCTGCGCTCGACGCGCTTGCGGGCGTGGCGCGAGGCCGCGAGCCCGTGATCTTCGATGCATCCACCGACCTCGATGCGCTGCGCGCTGCGCGCATCGGCTCGGAGTTCGGGCTGCGTGCCGCGCTCTTCGGGTCTGGGATGGAGTTCCGCAGGATCGACGAGATCGTGGCCACGCGCCTGCCTGTGGTCCTTCCCGTCAACTTCCCGCGCACGCCGGACCTGAGCTCGCCTCGCGTGGCTGACGCGGTGTCCACGCGCGACCTCGCGACGTGGGCGCTCGCGCCGTCCAATCCGTCGAAGCTGATCGCGGCTGGCGTGCCCGTGGCGCTGACCACGGCGCGGCTCGCCGACCGCAAGGACTTCCCCTCGCGCATCCGCGCTGCGCGCGACGCCGGACTTGGCGCGGAGCAGCTGCTTGCCGCGCTGACCGTGTCCCCTGCGCAGATGCTCGGCCTTGAGGGCGTGCTCGGCAGCGTCGAGCCCGGCCGCATGGCCAATCTGGTCGTGATGACCGGCGAGCCCATGGCGGAGAAGACGAAGGTGCGCGCCGTGTGGATCGCGGGCCGCCGGCATCACGTGGACCGCGCGAGCGAGTTCGGCCTCTCCGGAGCGTGCGTCGCCACGCTCATGGACGGATCGACGCGCGACGTGACGATCGACGTCGACAAGCCTGAGCTCTGCGTGGCCGTGCCTGCCCAGGGCGAAGGCGAGCCCAAGCGAACCTGCGCCACGAAGGTGAAGGTGGACGGGCCGCGCATCTCCTTCGCGATCGATGGGGCCGCGCTCGGCCAGTCAGGGCTGCTCCGGTGCGCAGGACGTGTGGTCGACGGCGTGCTGCTCGTGGACGTGGAGCCTGTCAGCGGCCCCACGCAGCGGGTGTCGATCGCCGCAAGGGCCGCTGCACCCGCCGAAGGCGCGAAGGCCAGTGCAGAGGGTGGCGCGAAGGTTGCGGCGGGCGAGCAGCCTGCCGCGCAGGACGCCAAGGCGGAGGGGGACGATGCCACGAAGGCCGCGGCCGCAGACGATGCGCCCAAGGGTCCGCGCAAGCTGCCGGAGATCCCGCCGCTCTACCCGTTCTCCGATGCGGGGCGATCCACGCGCCCCACGCCGCAGGACGTGCACTTCCGCAACGCGACCGTGTGGACGGCCTCGGGCGCAGGCATCATGGAGCGCGCCGACGTGCTCGTGCAGCGCGGCAAGATCGCCGCGATCGGTCCATCGCTCGCGACGCCCGCCGGCGCGATCGTGGTCGAGTGCGAAGGCCGGCACATCACGCCTGGCATCGTCGACTGCCACAGCCACACGGGCATCGACGGGAGCGTGAACGAGTTCACCCAGGCGAACACCGCCGAGGTCCGCATCCAGGACGTGCTCGACCCTGATGACATCAGCTGGTACCGGCAGCTTGCGGGCGGCGTCACGTGCGTCAACCAGCTCCACGGCAGCGCGAACCCGATCGGCGGGCAGAACGCTGTGGTGAAGGTGAAGTGGGGCGCGCCCATGGCCGAGATGCCGGTCGCGGATGCGGCGCCGGGCATCAAGTTCGCGCTCGGCGAGAACGTCACGAGGCCCCCGAACCGGTACCCGAACACCCGCATGGGCGTCGAGTCGTACATGCGCGACTCCTTCGACGCGGCGCGCGCCTGGCGCCAGGCCCAGGCGCGGCACAAGGCGCTGCCGCCTGACGCGCGGGCCCGGGCCATGCCACCGAGGCACGACCTCGAGCTCGAGGCGCTTGCCGAGATCCTCGAGGGCAAGAGGCTCGTGCACTGCCACAGCTACAGGCAGGACGAGATCGTCATGCTGCTCAACCTCGCGAAGGAGATGGGCTTCACCATCGGCACCCTGCAGCACGTGCTCGAGGGATACAAGGTCGCCGACGAGATTGCGGCGCACCGCGCGGGCGCGAGCTGCTTCAGCGACTGGTGGGCCTACAAGATGGAGGTGATGGACGCGATTCCCTGGGCGGGCGCGATGATGCGCTCGCGCGGGGTCAGCGTCTCCTTCAACTCCGACAGCGACGAGCTCGCGCGGCGCCTGAACACCGAGGCGACGAAGGCCGTGAAGTACGGCGGCGTCGATCCGCACGAGTCGCTGAAGCTCGTGACCATCAATCCTGCGCAGCAGCTCGGGGTCGGCCACCGCACGGGAAGCCTCGAGGTCGGCAAGGACGCGGACCTCGTCGTGTGGAGCGCCGAGCCGCTCTCGCCGATGGCGATCGCGATGCAGACGTGGATCGAGGGCGCCAAGCACTTCGACCGCGACGAGGACCTCGCTGCGCGGCCCGCACGCGAGCAGCTGCGCCGCGCGCTCATCGTCGCGGTCCTCGAGGACGGCGGCAGCTCCAGCGGAGCAGGTCGGCGCGGGAAGCCGCCCAGTTCCCGTGACGGTGCGCCGCCCGTGCCGGCGTCGACCTTTGGCGACGAGTTCCTCGAGGAGTCGTGGGCGCTCGACTGCTGGCGCCGCGGCGTCGATGCGCGCTACTCGCGCATGGCCGGCGATTGCGGATGCGGACATCGGCACGGCATCGGCATGGCGGCAGGCCACGATGGTGCGGGACACGGCGCATCGTGCGCCTCCACGTGCACCGATCACAGTCACGGGACGGCTTCGGGCTCCGAAGGAGGTGCACGGTGAGATTCGCTGAGCAACGCACTGGCGCGCATGCGCGCACCCGGATCATGGCGGCGCTTGCCGCATCATGCGCTGCGCTTTCGGCACCTGCCGCGATGGCCTCATCCGCGGGCGCCTCGCCATCAGCCGCGCCGCAGAGCGCGCAGATCCCTGCGCCGGCGCAGTCGAAGCCCGTGCTCATCACCGGCGTGACGCTCGAGGGGCTCGCGGGCGCCATCGAGCCGGTGAGGGACGGGCACATCCTCTTCGATGACGGGCGCATTGCGTCCGTGGGATCGGGCGCGCCCGACTTCGCGGCCGCGAACGCCACGCGAAAGTCGCAGGGCAAGCCCGCGATCGACGCTGCCGCGTGCGAGTCCGTCGACGGCCGCGGCATGCGGCTCCTGCCCGGCTACATCTCGATGGCCACAGCGCTCGGGCTCGTCGAGACCCTGCAGGTGAAGGTCACCGATGACCGCGCAGAGACCGGGCAGTTCCACCCGGAGACGCGTGCCAGCATTGCCATCAATCCCGACAGCGACCTGCTCCCGGTAGCGCGCATGGGCGGCGTGCTTGGCGCCGTGGTCTTCCCTGAGGGCGGACTCATGTGCGGCCAGGCGAGCCTCATCCGGCTCGATGGCTGGAACGTGGATGACCTTGCGCTGCGGCCCGACGCTGGGCTCGTGATCCGCTGGCCGGCGACGGAGCCCGCACCGCGCTGGGCGACGTCGCGCGATCCGGACAAGCAGGACGAGGAGCGCACCAAGGCGCTGCAGTCCATCAACTCGTTCGTCGAGCAGGCCAAGGCGTACATCGCGGCTCGGGACTCGGACCCCACCATCGCGCCAGACATCCGATTCGAGCGCATGCGCACCGCCATGCGCGGCGAGACCCCTGTGTTCATCGAGGCCTCAAGCGCGGGGCAGATCGAGAGCGCCGTGCTGTGGGCCACGAAGCTCGGCATGAGGCCCGTCATCGTGGGCGGCCAGGGCGCGCCTGAGGTCGCGGACCTGCTCCGATCCCGCGACGTGCCGGTCGTCGTCACCGGCGTCATGCGGCTTCCGCGCTTCGAGCACGAGCCCTACGACGCGCCCTACACCCTGCCTGCGCGGCTCGCGGCCCTCGGCATCCGTGTGGCCATCGCGACCGGTGACGAGCCCTCGAACGACCGCAACCTGGCGCAGCATGCTGCGATGGCGGTGGCGTACGGCATGCCGCGCGACCTCGCGATCGCCGCGATCACGCGCGAGCCCGCGCGGATCGTGGGTCTCGGATCTGGCGATGGCGCGCTCGGGACCCTTGCGCCTGGCGCGCGCGCCACCGTCATTCTCGTCGAGGGAGATCCGCTGGACCTCAGGTCCGCCGTGCGCAGGGCGTGGATCGACGGACGCGCGATCGAACTTGCCTCCCGGCAGACTCGCCTGCGCGACAAGTACCAGGAGAAGTACCGGCAGCGTGACGCTACGGCGCGGTGAGCGCCAGCGAGTCCCGCTGGATCCGCCCGTCAACGCGGTCCCACTGGACCCGCACATTGACGGCGGTCCCCGGCGCGATGGGCGCCGCGGGAACGATCGTCATCAGGTAGGTGCGTGTGGCTGCGTCCCATGCGGCTCGGTTGGCGGCGCGGTCACTGAGGTTCGCGGTCAGCGACTGCAGCGGCCGGTCGGGCACCTCCAGCGTGACGGTGAGGCGCCCCATCGCCCGAGTCGTGAAACCATCCTCGTCCGTGAACTCGACGCGCACCTGCACATGGCCCGCGGACGCGGATGCGGCAGGCGCGATCCGCGTGATCGGATGCACTCGCATCGTGCCCGGCCCATAGGCCCATGACCGTGGCGCATCCGCCACCGGCGGACCGCACGCGACCGGACCGAGCGCAAGCGCTGCCGCGCACAGCGCAGCCGCTGCGCTGGCGAACGCTGACCTTGGCACGCACACGCGGACCATGGCCGCAATCCTACGGGTGGCTCGGAGCACGCCGTTAGCATCGGGTGCATGGTCCGCGCGCTTGCACTGATCGCCGTCGTCACGGTCGCCGGGTGTGCCTCGGCGCCTCCCGCCGAACCCGCACCGGACAAGTCCGAGCCCGCGGCACCCGAGGAGCGAAGGCCGCGCATCGATGTGGTGATGGCCGGCGAGCGGCCCACGGTGTGGATCGACGGCATGCAGGTGGCGGACGAGCACCTGAAGCACTCGAGCGATGCCGTCGAGATCGTGTCGAGCTCCGGGAGCACGCTGCACCGCATCCCGCTGCCCGCTCCGGCAGATCCCCCGCCGGTCATGCTCGGCGCGCGACTCGAGATCCCCGGCCCCGCCATCGCGCGGCACGCGGGCATCGACCCCTCTGCCTGCAGCATCATCACGGCGGTGCTGCCCGGTGGACCTGCGGAGAAGGCTGGCCTTGAGGCATGGGATGTCGTGATCGGCGTGGGTGGCGCGCAGGCGGCGACTCCCGCGGAGATCCGATCCGCGCTGCGTGCCCGCGTCCCTGGCGACGTCGTCGTGCTGAAGGTCCGGCGCGGACAGGAGACGCGTGACATCTCCGTCACCCTCGATGCGTGGAAGCAGGTGCCGCTTGCAGGCGAGCTCCAGCCCCCGCCCGGAGCTGCGGCCGCGGTGCCTGCCGTCCCGCAAGGCCCGCCCACGAACCTGCGAAAGGGCCTGCCGACGGCTCCGAATGCGCGTGACAGCAGCGGTCGCCCGATGCCCGTGCCGCAGCCAGCGCCCACGCAGCCGTGAGAATCCGGCGCACGGCGCCGATCGCCGTGCTGAGCACGCTCCCGAGGCTCAATCGTCAGCGGGTCGATGGCGCGAGCGGCGCGGGCTCGATGACCGAATAGTGGTCCAGGTTGAGTACGACGACCTCGCCGTCGTCCCTCTTGAGCTCAAGGCGGTCAAGCCAGAGCCTGTCGCCCCTGCTGTGCGCGAACCACGATCCTGTCTTGGCCTGCCGCCAACGGAGGATCGTGCCCTCGACGCTGGTGGTCCAGACCTTCTCGACCTGAGGCATCTGCTGCGTGACTCGCACGCGCACGCCGGCCTGGAGTGGGATCGCCTCGTACATCGTGCGGGAGTATAGGGGCGCGCCCTGACCGATCACTGCAGAGGGTCAGGTCCCACCACCGCGATCGAGGTGGTGCGCAGCCGATCGGCGCCAAACGCCTCCGCCATGTGCGCATTGAGCGCATCGAGCAAGATGCTGTCTGCCTCCGAAGCGACCTCGGCCAGCGACTTGGGCCTGCCGATCCTGAAGATGTCGCCCGCGATCGCCGACGCCCTAGCCAGCGCACTCTCGCCCTGCATGACCAGCCTGCTCTTGAGTCCGACGATGGCACCGGCGAACTCCTCGGCACTCACCCCGCCTGCCGCGCGCGCGAGCTCGCCCCGGATGCACTCCAGCGTGCGGGGAGCGCGTTCGGGCGTGCTGCCCGCGTACACCTGCGAGATGCCCCGGTCGCGGCCTGCTGCGTAGCTCATGCCCACGGAGTAGCAGAGGCCCCGCTTCTCCCGAACCTCGGTGAACAGGCGGCTCGACATGCCGCCGCCGATGATCTTGACCGCGAGCCGGTGCACCAGGCTCCTGGGATCGCACTCGTGCGGCGCATCGATCGCCAGCGCCATGTGGGTCTGCGCGCTCTGCTGGGGCACATGAACCGCGCCGCGCGCCGCAGGCGCCGCGGGCTTGGGCTCGGCAAAGTCACCTGCCCAGCCGGAGAGGCGCCGCTCGAGCTGGTCGATGATCCGCTGCGGCTCGATCGCGCCTGCGATGCCGAGGATGGCGCCTCCTGGCACGCAGCGCCTGCGCCAGGCCTCGCGCAGGCCATCGATCGTGAGGGACTTCAGGCCATCCGCGTGCCCGAAGCTGGTGCGGTTGAAGGGAGGCGGAAATGCGATCTCCGCAAGCCGCAGCATCACGAGGTGCGCGGGGTCATCCGGCAGCGATGCGAGCGACTGCAGCGCGAGCGATCGGGCGGGCTCGAGCGCATCGGCATCGAAGCGCGGGTCGCGCACCATCAGGCACAGCAGGTCGAGCGCCTGCTCGACGCGGTTTCCAAGCACCGTCACCGTGGCCAGCGTGTGGTAGGCGGTCGTGCCGCAGGTGCGCTGCGCACCGATGCGGTCAAGCGCCTCGCTGAATGCGCGCGAGTCCAGTTCGCCCGTGCCACGCGTGATGAGCTCCGACAGCAGCGCAGACTCACCCTCGCCGCGCGCACCCTCCGGGTCGCCAGCGCTGCCCACCGGCAGCAGCCATGCGATGCCCACGCTCCGGACGGCGGCGTTGCGCTCGAAGGCGACCCTCATGCCGCACGAGAGGGTGTGCATGCCCAGATCCTGGCCGGCCGTCCCCGGCGAAGTCCCTGACGCGGAGGAGGTGGGCATCGGGGTGGATGATGTCATGGTTGCGTGCCTCGTGCAGTGGTGCTCATGAGCTCATCAAGCCAGTCGTCGACGGTATGCACCCCCGCAGGCCGGTCCGCCATCCACTGCGCCAGGCGAAGCGCCCCGAGGGCGAAGAGGTCGCGGCTCACCGCGTGGTGGGAAATGCCCAGAATCTCGCCAGGGCCGCGCGCCCGAACCTCATGGTCGCCGATGACCTCGCCCTGCCGGACCGATGCGATCCGGGACCTGTCGAAGCGCGGGGCCCCCATGTCGGCGCATCGCGCGAGGCCTCGGTCAATCTCGTCGGCGAGCGCCAGCGCGGTGCCCGAGGGCGCATCCAGCTTGTGGACGTGGTGCGTCTCGACGATCTCCATAGAGAACTCCGTGCCTGCCGCCCGGTGGAGCACATGCGTCATCTCCCGGACGAGCCTGCGTGCCACCGCCACACCGAGGCTCATGTTGGCCGAATGGAGCACGGCGATGTCCCGCGCGGCCTCGGCCATCAGCGTCCGTGTCGCATCCGTAAGTCCTGTTGTGCCCGACACAAGCGGCACGCGGCGGCGGCGGGCGATGGCGATCGCATCGCGTGCGCCAGAGTCGCTCGAGAAGTCGATCACCACATCGCACATCGCACCCTGATCCGCCTCCGAGGGACCCGTGCGACGGCATGCGATGAGGCAGTGACGCGCGGGATCTGCGCACAGCGACTCGATCCGCGAACCCATCCGACCGCCGGCGCCATTGAGGAGGATCCTGATCATGGGTATGCGAACCTGGTGAGGTGGTGCGAGCGATCATGCATGTCGAGATGCACCATCAACCGCCCCTTGGCTTCAAATTTTTTGGGAGGGACTTGACACAATGCGCTCCAAGCGGTTCTCATTCCCTCAAGTCCCGTTCCTTCGCCCGTCGATAACTTCGACATGGCAATGAGAGGCAGCCTAGTTACGCGGGAAGCCTCTCACTCCGACACGGAAGCGTAACTCGAAAGGGAGCCACACAATGGCCAAGAAGAAGAAGAAGGCTGCGAAGAAGGCTGCGAAGAAGACCGCGAAGAAGAGCCGCTAAGGCTCTCTCGCTCGCAAGCAATCACGACGGAAGCCGGCTTGAGGCCGGCTTCCGTCGCTTTTGGAGCAAGCCTGCGTGGCTATGATCCCGCCGACCCATGCCCCACATCATTGCTGAACCTTGCATTGGCGTGAAGGACGCCTCGTGCGTCGAAGTGTGCCCCGTCGACTGCATCCACCCCACCAAGGGTGAGTCAGACCACGCGCAGGCCACCCAGCTGTACATCGATCCCGACACCTGCATCGACTGCGGGCTGTGCGTCGACGAGTGCCCCGTCCAGGCGATCTTCCCCAAGGACGACCTCCCGGCGGAGTGGTCCAAGTACATCCAGATCAACGCCGATCACTTCAAGAAGAAGTGACCGGCGGGCTCATTCCTCCTTGGGGGCGAGCTTGTGGACCCCCGCAGGGGCGTCCGGCTTCTCGGTCCAGTCCTTGGCCCGGCTGCCGAGGTTGAGCTCGCTCGGCATGGTCTTCCGGTAGCCCAGCTTGCGGATCACCTCCAGGACGTCGGTCCAGGAGGGGAATGTCTTCTGGTTGACGCGCTTGAAGGTGTCGATGGCGAGCAGGAACAGGAACTGCTCCTGGCTCATCTCGCCCTCCTCGGCGCTGCGGATGAAGTCGGTGAGGCGTCGGCCGGGGCCTCGGCGACGCTCCAGGTTGGTGGGCGATGCCTCGCTCAGCGCACGGCGATCCAGTCCGGAACGACGGTCGACCACCCCACCGTGACCGACGGGAGGAGTGCCTTCACTGGGTTGATTGCCTGTCATCGCATGCTCCTGAGTTGGTGCGCACCCGAAGGGTCGCCGATGCCTCTACTGTAGTCTTCGCCGCGTGGCACATGTGACCGATGACGAGGGTCTCAACTGGGTTGCGGCCCTCATGGGCTGGCTCGTGCCCGGTCTGGGTCAGATGTGGATTGGCCACGTCCAGCGCGGCATCTTTGCGATGGTCGGGATCCTCGGTCTCTTCCTCGGGGGCGTCCTGCTCGGCGGGGTGTCGGTGGTGGACCGGAAGGACAACAACCTGTGGTTCCTGGCCCAGGCGGGCGCCGGACCGGTGGCATTCGCTGCCGACTGGGTGAACACCGCATGGGTCAAGAGCGGATCCGTCGGCGAGATGATCGAGGCGCCGGCGCCCATGGTGCCCCGGTCCACCGGAAGCAAGGTCAGCTCCTTCCGCAGCGTGACCAGCGTCCACGAGATCGCGATCTCCTACTGCGCCATGGCCGGCCTGATGAACGTGGTCGTGCTGCTCGATGCGCTGGTGCGGCCGCGCTACCGCCCCCCCTTCACGCAGCCTGCCCGGGCGACCGCATGACGGGAATCCCCCTCATCTGCTGGATCCCCTTCCTCGAGCCGGTCCGCGGCATCGGGAATGCGTGGTGGCTGCTCTCGGTGCCTCTGATCGTGGGTATCGCGACCGCGTACAAGGCGATCCGGGCCCCGAGCGTCGAGCGATTCTGGATTCAGGTGGCATGGTTCAGCGCTCGGGTGACGCTGATCATGGTCGCGCTGGCGATTGGCGTGCTGGTGCTGGTGAGGGTCGTCGTGCCCGCGCTGCCAGTGTGAGCGCGATCCACCAGGGGGCTGCCAGCGAAAGCGCGCTTGCCGCCAGGGACGGCCATGACAGCGACATGACGGGGCGCGGGGTGCCGCTGACGGCGCGTCGGATCGCATCGGAGAGGTTGCCGGACTCCTGGAGGTTGTCCCGCGGGTCGCCCGGAAAGTCACCCTTGCCCTCACGCACCCACGCCAGGTCGAGGAATGGCCAGGGCCATCCCGCCGAAAGCATGCCGACGACCTGATCGCCGGTTGGCCATCCGACGCGGCGCGCGGCGCGCACCGCATCTGCGGACGGAAGCGGCACGTCGTTGACAAGTCTCGCCTCGCGGCAGACGCTGACCCACTCGAGGCCTGGAAGGCTGGCGCGCCCGATCACGAAGAGCGATCCGCCGTCGCTGGCGATGTCGCGCGGCGATGGTGCAGGATCGGTGTCGAGCGCCACACATGCGCCGGGCACCGCCAGGCTCGTCAGCACCCCAAGGGCCATCGAGAGGGCTGCGATCGAACGGCTCATCGTCCCGTGGTTCGAACGCCGCGGCCCACGGCGGTGCCGGGCTGGATGGGCGCACGCCGCGCGAGTCCGCGGAAGGAGGTGCCTTCGCCCGTGGCGGGATGGACGCTCGCGTCATGCCGCCGCCGGGTGCGCCGGGACTTCGTGCGCGCACCGCCGCCTGCGCTGCCCGACTTGCCCTGCGCGACGTGGTCATGGCGCGGGCCATGACCTTGACGATCCGCTGCGCGCGGCGATGCGGGAGCCTGCGCGGCACTCTGGCGTGCCGACTGCGCCGCCGGCCTGCCCCATGGGGTGAGGTCGGGCAGCACGGCACTTGCGATCTCCCCCGGCACGAGCCCGCGCACGCGGTTCCATGCATCGCGCTCGTCCTCGCCGACGAAGGTGTGGCTCTCAGCCGCACCACCGCCGTGCCCGGCACGGCCCACGCGGTGGACGAAGTCCTCTGGCATCAGCGGCACGTCGTAGTTGATCACGGTGCGAATGCGCGGCACGTGAAGCCCGCGTGCGGCGACGTCGGTGGCCACGAGCACATCCGCATCGCCGTCTGCGAACGACTTGAGCGCAAGATCGCGCTGGCGCTGCGAGCGGTCGCCGTGCAGCATCGCCACCGAGATGCCGTGACGCCGCAGTGCCTCCGCCACCCAGCCCACGCGGCGCCGGGTGCGCGCGTAGACGGCCACTCCCCTCTTGTGCCTTCCCTTGACGAGCGCCAGCAGCAGCGCGACCTTGTCCGCATCCTTCACGACATAGCGGCTGTGCCTGTCGCTCGCGGGTGCATTGCGCGTGCCGATCCCGACCTGCGCCGGGTCGCGCAGGAGCGCCGTGACCAGGCGCGCGATACGGTCCGGCAACGTGGCGCTCGCGCAGATGACGCGACGCCCCTCGGGCACGAGCGCCATGATGTCCTCCACCTGCGGGAGGAACCCCATGTCCACCATGCGGTCCGCCTCGTCGATCACCACATGCCGCACATGGGCGAACGTGATCGTGCCCTCATCAAGCAGCTCGCGGAGCCGGCCCGGCGTCCCCACGAGCACGTCGACGCCGGCCCTGACCGCTTCGCGCTGGGGCTCGATCGGGCTCTTGCCGTACACGGCCGCGGCGCGCAGCACCGTGCCCTTGATGACATCCGAGATGTCCCGCGCCACCTGCTGCGCAAGCTCGCGGGTCGGGCTCAGCACGATCGCCCGGAGGCGCGTCGCGGGATCGATGCGCCGTGGTGCAGAGTCCGTGCGCGAGCCGCGCGAGCCCTTGCGGGCGCGCGATGCGCGAGGACGGTCCGCGAGGAGCTCGGCAAGCACAGGCAGCGAGAACGCGAGCGTCTTTCCCGATCCTGTCGGCGCGAGCATGAGCACGTCACGGCCCTCGAGCGCCGCAGGGATCGCCTCGGACTGCACCCCGGTCGGATCGGTGAAGCCACACGCCGACAGCGTGCGCACGAGCAGGTCCGGCAGTCCAAGGGCGGCAAATCGCGGGTCGCTCACGCCGAAAGGGTACTGCGCCATACCATCGCACCGTGCTTTGGCCGATCCTGATTGGCGCACTCGTCATTGTTGCGATCCCCATCCTGTGGGTCATCATGACCTACAACGGGCTGGTCACCGCTCGGGTGCGTGCGCAGAACGGGTTCAGCCAGATCGACGTGCAGCTCAAGCGGCGCTGCGACCTCGTGCCCAACCTCGTCGAGGCCGTGCGCGGCTACATGACCCACGAGCGCGAGACGCTCGAGGGCGTGACGCGCGCGCGCGCTGCGGCGCTCAGCGCGCTCAAGACCCTCGGCGGCGATCCGGGCAACGTCGCGGCGATGCATGCTGCGGCGAACGCATCGGGGATGCTCGACTCGCTCCTCGCCCGGCTCACGGTGAGCATCGAGGCGTACCCGGAGCTGAAGGCCGGGCAGAACATGCTGGCGCTGCAGGAGGAGCTTGTCTCCACCGAGAACAGGATCGCGTTCGCCCGGCAGGCCTACAACGACGCGGTGATGCGGCTGAACACGGCGATCAGCGTGTTCCCCCCGAACATCGTGGCGCGCATGTTCGGGTTCGCATCCATGGCGCTCTTCGAGGCTGACGATTCGGCGCGCGCGGTGCCGACCGTGTCCTTCGGGGCAGCTGCCGCACGATGAGGCCGTCGCGGGAAGTCGCCTGAGCGCGCGGGAGACGCACACATGGCATCCTTCTTCGAGCAGCAGGACAAGGCGCAGTCGAGGACATGGATCCTCGGGGCGTTCTTCGCGATGGGCATGCTGGCGCTCTTCGCGGTCGCGTGGCTGGCGACCGCCATGCTGTTCAAGGGCAACAGCAGGATGATGATGGACCCTGCCGTCATCGGCGGGACATTTCTCGGCATCGGCGTGATCACGGTCGTGCCTGCGCTCTGGAAGTACGTGACGCTCGGTGGCCACGGGTCGAAGGTGGCGCAGGCGCTCGGTGGCGTGCGCATCGACCCATCCACCCGCGACCCCAACGAGCGCAAGGTGATGAACGTCGTCGAGGAGATGGCGATCGCCAGCGGCATGCCGGTGCCTCCCGTGTACCTGCTGCAGGACCCTTCGATCAACGCATTCGCCGCGGGCACCTCGATCCGCGACGCGGCGCTTGGCATCACGACCGGCGCGATCGAGCAGCTCAGCCGGGACGAGCTCGAGGGCGTCATGGCCCACGAGTTCAGCCACATTTTCCACGGCGACATGCGCATCAACCTGCGCGCGATGGCTGCGATCTTCGGCATGATGGCCCTCGGCTACGTCGGCTACATCCTGCTGCGCTCGGCGCCTCGGGGCGGCGGCCGCAAGAACAACGGCGCGGCCGGCATCGCGCTCTTCGGGCTCGCGCTCGCGGCGATCGGCGCGATCGGCACCTTCTTCGGGCGACTGATGCAGGCGGCGATCAGCCGTCAGCGCGAGTTCCTCGCCGATGCGACGGCCGTGCAGTACACGCGCAACCCAGCCGGCATCGCAGGCGCGCTCCGCAAGATCTCGCAGCTCCACGAGCCGGCGCTCGCCATCCCGCAGGCGAGCCAGTTCAACCACTTCTTCTTCACCGAGGGCGTGCGCACGTGGATGGCAAGCCATCCGCCGCTGTCCGAGCGCATCCGGCGCATCGAGGTGATGGCTGGCGGCGTGCTGCCTGAGGGTCCGCGCAGGGCCTCGGCGTCCGCGCGCGCCGGCGCTCCCGCCGCTCCTCCCCCGATTCCTGCACCTGCAGCCGCGGCAGCGATGGGCATCACGCGGGCGTTTTCCGCGATCGGGTCGGTGGACAGGGCACGACTCGATGCCGCGCACGACGCGCTCGAGAGGACACCGAGCCTGCTGCGCGCCGCCGCCCACGACCCCATGGGCGCGCGTGCGGTGGTGTATGCGACGCTGGTGGCCGATGCCGGCGAGCTGACCGCCGCGAAGATGGAGGCCATCAGGAGCCAAGACCCTTCCGCCGCGGACGAGTGCCGCGAGATGGTCAGCGCCATGAGCGGTGTGCCCCGGCGAAGGCGGCTGGCGCTGATCGAGGTCGCGTGCGGCGCGCTGAGCGCGCTGCCGCTCCACGAGTACCAGTCGTTCCGCGCCGTCGTCGCGAATGTCATGCGCGCCGACTCGCGCATCGACCTCTTCGAGTGGACTGTCGCGCAGATCCTCCGCAGCCGCGTCGAGGACCGCTTTCGCGCAGAGTCCCAGCGGCCCACGGCCGATCGAGCGACGCTGCAGTCCCTCCGCACTCAGGTCGTCGCGCTTCTTGGTCTTGTGGCATGCACCACCGGCAAGGATTCGCGCGCTGCCGAGCA
Organism: Phycisphaerales bacterium; assembly: GCA_044234825.1. GTDB lineage: Bacteria > Planctomycetota > Phycisphaerae > Phycisphaerales > SM1A02 > ZLKRG44. Next base: position 14,378 of record JBIIIL010000002.1, on the reverse strand, counting down.
GGCACTTCTGGCTGGACTCGCCGGCGTTGGGTTCGACGCAGGCGCCCTGCCCGACCCGTCGCAGCGTTCCCTCGATGCGCTGTCCTCAACCCTCGATGCACTTGGCGGACTGAGGCCCACAGAGCGCGGACGGCTCCTGTCAGCCTGCGTGACGATCGCCACCCATGACACCAACGTCCGAGATGACGAGGCCTTCATCGTCCGCGCCATCGCGGAGCGTCTCGCAGTGCCGCTGCCGTCGGCAATTGCGGCCTAGCAGGGCCGGTCCCGCGGGCGTGCGCCCTACACTTCTGGTCCTGTGCTTCGCCTTGCACCCATGTGCGTCCTTGCCGCGGCCATGCTCGGCGCGCCTGCGTGCGCACCGAAGGCCGACCCCAACGCCGTCGCCGAAGCGACCGCGGCGCGCGGACCCGACACACAGGAGGCTGCGGCTGCGCTGATGCGCGGGGGGCAGGTGGTGGGCTACACAGGCGATGATGATGTGGTGGCCGACTACCCAGAGCCTCCAAGAGCATCCGCGGATGCGCCAGCCCGCCCTGCCACGCAGGCCGCACCAGACGATGACCGTGCGGATCCGGTGGCGCTGACGCCAGGAGAGAGCGCACCTGTGCGGCCGGCGCCCACCCGTCCGCGAGTCAGTTCGCGCAAGGTCCAGGACTCGGGCTCGTCCCAAGGTCGCTCCGAATCAGGGGATTCGGCATCTGCCGATGGCGGCACCGGCGACTCTCGGCCGGGTGCCACGGCGTCTGCGCGCCGGCGTCCGCGGCTGCGGCCCGTGCCTGTCGATGCCGCCGCAGCCCCGCTGTTCGGCATGTGGCGCGTCGACGCCGAGCTGAGCGACCCCGACGTCACCTCCATCGAGCGCATCTGGTTCAGTCCTGATGGCCGCTGCAGGGGCTGGTCGAAGGGCTCGAGCGCGGACGCGACGTGGACATGGCAGGAGAAGGAGGGTGTGATCGTGGTGGGGCTCGACTCGCTCGGCAGCGAGTTCCCAAAGTTCACGTGGCTCGGCGGAAGGCTTGAGCTCGTCGATGCCGAGGATCGCCGGATCGTGCTCGTGCCGGACCGGCTGTTCGTGAAGCCTGCGCCTGCACGGGAGACACCCTGATGTCGCAGGTCCCGAACCAGTCATCCGTCGAGCGCACCCTCGCGCGGCACCCGCGTCCGCTCGGCGGCGACACGGCACGCCAGACGGGACCCGCCCTGGTGCCGCTCTCCGCGTTCGTCCTGAACAACCAGGAGGGCGGCATCCACCACCGCGTGCCCCAGCGCAAGCCAGACTGGCTGCGCGCGAAGGCTCCAGGCGGCGAGGGCTACCAGCGCCTCAAGGCGATCATCGACGAGCACAAGCTCCACACGGTCTGCCAGGAGGCGTCCTGCCCGAACATGGGCGAGTGCTGGAGCCGCGGCAGCGCCACGATCATGATCCTGGGCGACACGTGCACGAGGTCCTGCGGCTTCTGCAACGTGAAGACTGGGCGTCCCGCGACGCTCGACACCGACGAGCCGCGGCGCGTCGCCGAGAGCCTCGCGCTGATGCAGCTGAACCACGTCGTGATCACGAGCGTCAACCGCGACGAGCTGCCTGACGGCGGGGCTGCGATCTGGGCCGAGACCATCGAGCGCGTGCACCGCGCGTGCCCTGGCATGAGCGTCGAGGTGCTCGTCGGCGACTTCTGCGGCGACGAGGCCGCGATCCAGGCGGTGTGCGACGCGAGGCCGGAGATCATCAGCCACAACATGGAGACCGTGCGGCGCATGCACCCTGCGGTTCGGCCCCAGGCGCGGTACGAGCGATCGCTCGACGTGCTGCGCCAGTTCAAGGCGAGCGGGCTCGTGACCAAGACCGGCATCATGGTGGGCATCGGCGAGCGCGACGACGAGGTGCTCGAGCTGATGCGCGACGTCCAGGCGGCGAGCCGCTGCGACGTGCTGACTGTCGGCCAGTACCTGCAGCCCACGCGCAACCACCTGCCGGTGGACCGGTGGGTGCATCCAGACACGTTCGCGATGTTCAAGGCCGAGGCTCTCGGGTGCGGCTTCGCCGTCTGCGAGAGCGGGCCCCTCGTGCGCAGCTCCTACCGCGCGGACGAGCAGGCCCGGCAGCTCGCGCGCCGCTGACGCGCGGCGACGCAAGCCGGCTCAACCCAGTTTCCGAGATTTTTCGCGCGGCAATTGCGCTGCGACGGACTTGCCTCATGCGTGCGCAGATGGGACGGTGTGGTCATGGACCCAGTTCCATCTGTACGAGCGGCGCTACGCCGCGCCGCAGAAGCCGCGCTCGCCGACGAACGCCGCCTCGACAGCCGAGCGCATACCGCCATGGCGGTCACTGTGCTCTGGCACCATGACCCATCACACCCAGGGTCGCACGAGGCGCTCGACGTCAGCGGACACGGCCTGCGGCTACGGACCCATGCCCCACTCCCCGAGGGCGCGACAGGCCGGGTTGCCGGCGCGCTTGGGGAGGTGAGGCTCGATCGCGCGTGTGTCGTGGCATGGTGCAGGCCGGTGCGCACCCCATCGGGCGGCGTCGACCACTACGAGGCAGGGCTCAGGTTCCTGTAGCCAGCGGGTCCGGCCTTCACGCCGGCACGGCGCAGCCGACCACCAGCGGCTCGAAGGGGAATGCCTCGAGGTGCGCGCGCAGGTCGCGCACCGCAAGTGCCTCGATCCTGGCCATCTCCTCCTCGAGGGTGACGTACGTGCCGTGCGTCGTGAGCACGCTCCCGAGGCGACGCATGCGGCCCGCGGGACGCTCGCCGCCAAGCGCCACGCCCGTCGCGATCTTCGCCTTGGCGCGCGCGAGGTCGTCCTCGGTGATCGACGCGGCCAGGCCCGCGCACTCGCGCCTGACGATCTCCTCCGCGCGCTCGAGCGAATCCTCCTCGCACGCGACTGACACGATGCACTCCCCGCATCCGTCACGCCCGTCAAAGCCCGCGTCCGCCTCCTCGGCGATGCCGGGCTCCACCAGCGACCAGTGCAGGCGGGATCCGCCGGCGTCGCCGAGGATCTGCGCGCACAGCGCCGCCGCATAGCGGGCAGGGTCGGTGCCCGACACGCTGGGCCACATCATGAGCATGTAGCCGCGCGTCGCCTTCTCCATCGGGTGCGTGAACCGCGACGGCTCGGGCCGGTGCGGCGCGAGGACTCGGCGCTGCCCCGCGCCGATCCATGCCGACGTCTCGCGCGCAGCGCAGGACACGAGCGCGTCGAAGTCGACGTGGCCCGCGGCCACGAGGACGCTGCTGCCGGGCGAGTACCTCGACGTGAAGTACCCGTGCATCTGGTCGCGCGTGAGCGCCGTGATGGAATCGCGGGTGCCGAGCACCCGGTGCGCGAGCGGGTGCCCTCGGTAGTACGTCTCGATGGCCCTCTCGTAGACGACCCAGAACGGGTTGTCGTCGTACATCGCGATCTCCTCGAGGATCACGCCCTTCTCCTCGTCGAAGTCGGCCTGGCGCAGCGCCGGACGCAGCAGGTCGAGCACCAGGCTCGCGGAGCGTTCGATGTGCTCGGGCAGCGAGTGCGCGTGGTAGGCGGTCATCTCGCTCGACGTGAAGGCGTTGGCGTCCGCGCCGATCGCGTTGAAGGCATCGTTGACCTCCGTCGCGGTGCGGGACGCCGATCCCTTGAACATCATGTGCTCGAGGAAGTGGCTCACGCCCATGAGCTCCGTCGGCTCGTCGCGCGCGCCGGTGCGCACGAAGACGCCCACGGCCGAGGTATGCGCGCCAGCGTCGAGCTCCGCCGCGATGCGGAGTCCGTTGGGCAGGATGGTCTCCCGGTACGTGACAGCCATGGACGGTGATGCTAGGAGCGCACCGCCGAGGATCCGAAGATCGCCCGCATCGTGTCCGGCTCCGCGCCGAGCATGTCCCGCAGGTATGCCGCCAGCAGCCGGTTGGCCCGGTCGAGGCCAGCGGCGGACTCGGGCGACTTCGGCCGGCCGGACAGGGTCGCATGGATCGCCTCGATCGTGCTCACGCGCACCCGCCAGGACCCCTCGGGGCTTCCGGGCACCGTGCCTCCGGAGCGCGGGTCGAACGCGACCACGCCATCTGCGGGCGCATCATGCAGGTCGAGCCGAGGCTGCCAGCCGCTCTCGCTGAGCAGCACCCACTGGAACCGCAGCAGCGCATCCGCGCCTTCCGACGCGTCCCGGAGCACGCGGACCAGCGCCTCGTAGAGCGCGGGATGCGGATCGTGCGGCACGCTCATGCGCCCGATCATGTCCGCCGCGTAGTAGGCGATCCTGTTCGCATCCATGGACATGCGCACATGGGGGAAGGTCTCGAGGAGCGTCCACTCGACCATGCTCGCAAGGTCGCTCCCGGGGCTCGAGATCGCGCCGAACTCGCCGCGCGTCAGCAGGTCGATGCCGCCGCCGAACGCGCCGCGCGGCCGCCGTGCGCCCTTGGCGATCGCCCTCAGGAGCCCTGATCCGCGGCTGTAGAGGCCGACGGTCTGCGACGTCTCGGAGTAGTCCCAGTGGCGGATGCACACCGCCTCGTCGTGCGTCACCGCCATGAGGTCGCGTTATACGCGGCTGACCGCAGGTTCGGCGACCACGACCCGGTTGCGTCCCTCGTCCTTCGCGCGGTAGAGCGCCGCATCCGCCGCCGCGAACAGCCGGTCCACGGTCTGGGGCGAACCGAGCCGCTCAAGGTCGCACACCCCGAAGCTGCCGGTCACAACGAGGCCGGGGTGATCGCTCCACGTGATCGCCTCGAGCTGCGACCTGAAGCGCTCGGCGACCTCAGCCGCCTCCAGCGCCGAGATGTTGGGCAGGATGACGCCGAACTCCTCGCCGCCGTAGCGCGAGGCGACGTCGCTCGCTCGGCCGCTCGAGAGGATCTGCGCGAACCGCTCGAGCACCGTGTCGCCGAACAGGTGGCCATACTGGTCGTTGGTCTGCTTGAAGTTGTCGATGTCGACGATCACGAGGGACAGCGGGCGTCCATGGCGCACGGCCTCGCTGAACTCGTCGTTGAGCCGCCGGTCGAAGTAGGTCCGGTTCCACAGCCCCGTGAGCCCGTCGATCTGCGCCCGCTGGGCCAGCATCTGGATGAGGTGCTGCACGCGCAGCGCGGACCGCAGGCGCGCCTTCAGCTCCACGATGTCGAAGGGCTTGGTGATGAAGTCGACAGCGCCGAGGTCAAGTCCCCTGACCTTGCTTGCCGTGTCGGTGCCCGCGCTCACGAAGATGACGGCGATGTCCTGGGTCTCGGGGTTGTCCTTCAGGCTGACGAGCACGTCGAAGCCATCCATGTCCCCGAGATCGACATCAAGCAGCACCACGTCCGGCTTCAGCATGCGCGCGGCACGAAGGCCGTCGCGGCCGCTCATCGCGCAGTGGAGCTCGAGCCTCTCGGACGCGAGCCTCGACCTCAGGAGCCGGTGGATGAGCTCGGAGTCGTCAATCGCAAGAAGCTTCGGGAGGTCCGCGCTACCCATGGGAAACTCTGATCTCAAGTGTCGAATGCGGCGACCGGGCGCGCAAGCGCAACCGCGCTAGCATGGCGATTTCCCGCAATGGTTCCAAAGCCGCCCCAGAAAGAAGGCCAGTTGGGCTTCCTCTACCTGCCTCCCTACAGGGTGCAGGGCATCTCGGTGGCTGGTGAGCAGTCGGTGATCCATGTGCCCGAGCTGGACATCGCATTTGATATCGGTCTCTGTCCGCGAGCTGTGCTTCCGGCGCCCACGGTAGCGCTCAGCCACTCGCACATGGACCACATTGCGGGTCTCCCGTACTACTTCTCGCAGCGCTTCTTCCAGAAGCTCGGCACGGGGCGGTGCATCTGCCCCGCACCGATGGCGGATCCGCTGCGCGCGATGATGCGCTCCTGGGTGGACCTCGAGCGGCAGGAAACTCCCTTCGAGGTGGTGGGCGCCAGGCCCGGCGATGAGTTCGAGATCAAGCCGAACATCTTCCTGAGGGCGCTTGAGGCGAGCCACGGCATCCCGGCCCTGGGGTTCTCGGTCATCGAGCGGCGGAACAAGCTCCGGGATGACCTCGTGGGGCAGCCGCAGGACCGCATCCGCGAGCTGCGCATGCGGGGCGAGCCCGTGACGCGGGCGGTCGACATCCCGCTTGTCGCGTACACCGGCGACACGGAGCCCGGTCCGCACCTCCTCTGCGACGAGATCCGCCGTGCAAAGATCATCGTCACGGAGTGCACATTCTTCGATTCCACGCACCGCGACCGTGCGCGCATCGGCAGGCACCTGCACGTCGAGGACCTCAGGGCGCTGATCGAGGCGTGGGATGCCGAGCATATTGTGGTCACGCACATCTCTCGACGCACGATGTTGTCGTTTGCGCGCCAGCGGCTCGATGAGGTTGCCGGAGGCAAGGCCGGACGCGTGCACATGCTGATGGACCACCGCACCAACCGCATGCGGCTCGAGCACCAGGCCGAGCAGGATGCGTCTGCATCGGAGGCTGATGCAGGCGCCGAAGTGGCGGGTGCCGCATCCCCGGACGCCGAGAGCGAGTCCTGAGCCCGCTCTTTCGCCTTGGTGGTTGACGGTCCGCCGATCCAGACCCTAATTTTGCCCGGCTCGCCCCAACGGACTGTGGGGATCGTCGCTTACGCGATGCGCACGGGTGCGCACAGCTCGAGAGGAACCGGCCCATGCCTCATGTCGACGCGGAACTCAAGGACGCGCTGAACGCCTATCTCCGCCGACATCATGCAGACATCTGCCGCCACTGGTTCGACGAGATCGAGCCGCTCGAGATCGATGGCGGCGTGCTGCGCCTGCTGGTGACCGAGCCGGTCCGCCTCCGCTACCTGCAGCGCAGCTGCATCCAGCCATTCACGGAAGCTGCGCAGGCCGCCACCGGTCGGCTGCTTGCCGTGCGCTTCGTCGGCAGTGACGGCGCCGAGGAGCGCAAGTCGGGCGCGACGCCGGCCTCGCGAGATGCGGCGCCTGGCGATCCTCTGCCGGGCTTCGACGACCAGATGGTGCTGTCGCCGGACTACACCTTCGACACGTTCGTGGTCGGTCCGGGCAACCGCCTTGCGCACGCCGCCGCGCAGGCCGTGACCGGCAACCCGGGCCGCGCGTACAACCCGTTCTTCATCCACGGCGGAGTCGGCCTCGGCAAGACGCACCTCCTGCACGCGGTCTGCCAGACGATCCTCAAGCAGCGGCCGTCGGCGAAGATCCTCTACCTGTCGTGCAACACGTTCATCGACCTCTTCCACGAGTGCGTGAAGGCAGGGCGCATGCACGAGTTCCGTCACCGCTTCCGGACGGCGGACATGCTCGTCATCGACGACATCCACTTCCTGTCCAAGCGCGAGCAGACGCAGGAGGAGTTCTTCCACACGTTCAACAGCCTGTACCAGACCAGCAGGCAGATCGTGCTCTCCTCCGATGCGGCGCCGAACGAGATCCCCGACCTCGAGGAGCGGCTGGTGAGCCGCTTCAACTGCGGCCTCGTGGCGCGCATGGACCGGCCGTGCTACGAGACGCGCGTCTCGATCCTCCGCGCGAAGGCCAAGCTGCACAACCTCGAGCTGCCTGATGAGGTGCCGGCGTACATCGCCGCGCGCATCGACTCGAACATCCGCGAGCTCGAGGGCGCGCTCACGAAGGTGCGCGGATACGCCATGGCCAACGGCATCGCCATCACGCTCGATGCAGCCAAGGCTGCGCTGTCGGAGGACCCCGCCGGCACCGCGCCCAACCAGCCGTCGATCCAGACGATCATCGATGCGGTGACGAAGTACTACGACATCAAGCTCAGCGACCTGATGAGCAAGCGCCGGCACAAGTCCGTCGCGCTTCCGCGCCAGGTGTGCATGTGGCTCGCGCGCAAGTACACGCGCTACAGCCTCGAGGAGATCGGCGGCTACTTCGGCGGGCGCGACCACACCACAGTGCTCCACGCCATCCGCACGATCGGCTCGCGCCGCGACCAGGATCCGGATCTGGGCAAGGCCGTCGAGCGCCTCGAGGGCGTGCTCGGCGCACGCGGCGAGTGACGACCCCCCTGTCTGCGGCGTGTGGATAACCGGTCTGCACCGGCGGTTCTGCTGTCAGCCTGGTGACCCGTTCCAGTCGCTCTGGTGGACTTCCGACGGTCATGCGCAGATTCGAGGGTGCCTCACCGAACGCTCATGAGCGGCTCTGGATGCTGATCGACATGGTCTCCAAGGGGTTCAAAGCGACGCAAACCCATGCCGAATCACGGGATCGGCACGTGAGCCCCTGTGTTGTCCACAAGTCGACAGCACCTCTACTGGGGAGGAGGGAGAACATCTCCTTTACAGAGGATGCACTCCCGGACGCACGCGACCCTGGCATGCGGGACAGAACGCCGTAGTCCGGCCTGCCACCGAGGTTGACCGGATCGTGGATCCGCACCGGTCGCACGGTTCTCCCGCACGGCCGTAGACCCGGTGCAGCGTGGCGTACGCACCCGGGTTACCGGTCGCGTCGACATAGTCCCTGAGTGTCGACCCGCCGGAGGCGATGGCCGCGTCGAGGACAGATCGCATGCAGCTGGCGATGGTGCGCGCGTGCGTGGCCGCGCGGCGTGCGCGCATGAGCGGGTGAATGCCGGCGCGGTGAAGGATCTCGTCGACGTAGATGTTGCCTAGTCCAGCGATCAGCGACTGGTCGAGCAGCGCAGCCTTCACGCCTGTGCGACGCGACGACAGCGCATGCGACAGCTCATCATCGCTGATGCGCATGGCATCAGTCCCGAGCGGGCGCCAGTGCTCGTCGAGCTCGCGAGCGGTGGCGCACGGCACGAGTGCGCCGAACCGGCGCGGATCCGTGAACCTGAGCGTGGCGCGCTCGCCGATCCTCCACGTGACGTGCGTGTGCGCGGGTGCGGAGACTGTGCCGTCCCCCACCACAAGGCGGCCGCTCATGCCCAGATGCACCACAAGCGATCGCCCGCTGTCGGCCACGATGGCCAGCTGCTTCCCTCGCCGCTCAAGCGATGCGACTCGGCTGCCGTCAAGGAGTGCGGTGCGGATGGCGCCTGCAGTGTCTGTGCGCTGCGCATCCCCTCGCCCAGCGCGCAGCCGTCCGGGCGCGCCGATGATGTCAGTGCGAAGCACGTCGATCACGCGGATCGGCTGGCCCAAGATGGACCGCTCGAGCGTGCGGCGAATGCTCTCGACTTCCGGCAGTTCAGGCACGGCATCCACCTATACTCGACTCGAGAACCGCACGGAGGCACCATGGACGAATCGATGTCATCACGGCTCCATGGCAGCGACCCGGTCGCGGCCGCAGATGCCGTGCGGGATGCGCACCGCACGATCAGGGCAGAGCTCGCCCGCACCGTGGTCGGCCAGGAGGAGGTGCTCGAGCAGCTTCTCCTGGCGATCCTGTGCGGCGGACATGCGCTCGTCGAGGGCGTGCCAGGTCTTGCGAAGACCCTGATCATCTCGAGCCTCGCGAAGACGCTGTCGCTCGACTTCTCGCGCATCCAGTTCACGCCTGACCTCATGCCGTCGGACGTGACGGGGTCCGAGGTGATCCAGGAGGACCGCACCTCAGGCTCGCGGTCGCTTCGCTTCGTGCGCGGGCCGATCTTCGCCAATGTGGTGCTTGCGGACGAGATCAACCGAACGCCGCCGAAGACGCAGGCGGCGCTGCTCGAGGCGATGCAGGAAGGCCAGGTCACGACGGGCGGGACGACTCACTCGCTGCCCAAGCCATTCTTCGTGCTGGCGACCCAGAACCCGATCGAGCAGGAGGGCACGTACCCGCTGCCGGAGGCGCAGCTCGACCGCTTCATGTTCCTGGTGCGCATCGGGTACCCCGACGAGTCGCAGGAGATGGAGATCGTCAAGCGCACCACAGGCACGGGCCGCGCCGAGCCGACGTCGGTGCTGGGCGCCGCGGACTGCATCCGCATCCAGGAACTGGTGCGCCAGGTGCCGATCGCCGATCACCTCGTGCGCTACGCGCTGCGGCTGGTGCGGGCCACCCGAGGCACAGGCTCGCGCTCAGGCGCGCCGGATCCAGCGGCCGATGGCGACCTCCCGAAGATCGTGCGCGACTACGTGTCGTGGGGCGCCGGACCGCGCGCGAGCCAGTTCCTTGTCCTCGCGGCCAAGGCCAAGGCGCTGCTGGCGGGCGAGCGGCACGTGATGCCGGCGCACCTGCATGCGGTCGCGCTGCCGGTCATGCGCCACCGCGTCGTGCTCAACTTCAACGCCCAGGCGGATGGGGTGGACACCGACCGAGTCGTGTCGGAGCTGCTGCGCGAGGTGCCGATCGATGGCGCCGACGCGCGGTCCGCCAAGGTCCTCGACCGATACGCGACTTCCGGTGGCTGAGCCCACGCCACGGGTGATGCGCGCGGAGCAGTACCTCGCGCCCGAGACGCTCGCCCAGCTCGCGCCATTCGAGCTGCGGGCCAAGATGGTCGTCGAAGGCGCGATGAACGGGATGCACTCGTCGCCGCGCCAGGGCGCAGCCGTCGAGTTCGCCTCGCATCGCCAGTACACGCCAGGCGACGGCATCAGGCACCTCGACTGGCGCGTCTTCGCGCGCACCGACAAGCTCTACGTGAAGGAGTACAGGCAGGAGACCAACCTCGACATCATGGTGCTTGTCGATGGTTCGGGATCCATGCGTTTCGGCACGCTCGGCGCCAAGGGTGGATGGGGCGGCACGCGGGCGCAGGGCGGCGCGAACCGCTGGACCAAGTACGACCATGCGACAGCCGCGGCAGCGGCGGTCAGCTTCCTGGCGCTCTCGCAGCGCGACCGCGTCGGGGTCGCGGTCTTCTCGGATGGGCTTCACGGCGGAGTCCGCAAGTCCGGCGCGCCCGACCAGTGGCGCGCGATCGTGCGGTGCCTCGCGTCGGAGCCGGTCGAGGGTGCCGTCCAGTGGACGAAGGTTGCGGACCAGGCGCTCGCGCAGAACCACGGGCATGCGCTCTACATCGTCATCAGCGACTTCCTCGCGCCTGCCGCCGAGATTCGCGCCGGGCTCGCGCGCATCGCGCACCGCGGCAATGACGCGATCCTGCTCTGCACGCTTGACCGGGTTGAGCTCGACTTCGCGCTCGACGAGCAGGCGCCCTTCGAGGGCCTCGAGGGAGAGGCGACCGTCGATGTGGACACGCGCATCGCGAGGCAGGCGTACCTCGATGCCCTGCAGGCGCACCTTGACGAGGTGAGGCGCGCGGCGCGCGACTTCGGGTTCGACATGGCGGTCTTCGATACGCACGACTCGGTCGGACCGGTGCTCTCGGCCACTCTCGCGCGCCGCGAGGCCTTCTCCCGGCGAAGGAGCGTGCGGTGACGTTCGCGTCGCCAGGCTTGCTGGTCGCAGGGGCGGTCGCGGCGGCACTGCCGATCCTGATCCACCTGCTCTTCAGGCGCCGCAAGAGGCCAGTCCCGTGGGCGGCGATGGCCATCCTCCGCGAGGCGATCCGTCGCACCGAGCGCAGGCGCCGCATCGAGCGGTGGGTGCTCCTGGCGCTGCGCTGCATCCTCTTGGCGTGCGTGGCTGCAGCGGTGGCGGAGCCGCTCTGGCGCAGCGAAGGCGCTGGGGTCGCGGCGGCAGCGGGCAGCGTCGATGCCGTCATCGTGCTTGACGACGGCGTCGCGCAGCAGTGCGTGTCCGGTGGTGCGACTGCGTTCTCGCGGTCGCAGGATGCGGCCCTTGCAGTCATCGATGCGCTTGGGGCTGGCGACCGTGCGGCGCTTGTGCTCGCAGGCAGCACCGATGCAGGACCGCGTCGTGCGGTGTGGCCGCCGACATCGGATCTCGATCGGGTTCGGGATGCGGTTCGTTCGTCGATGCCGACGCACCTGCAGTCGCGCATCGCGGATGCGCTGCGGATGGCGACGGCGAACGACCGGGAGGGCCGCGATGGGGAGTCCGCGCGCCGAAGGCTCGTGGCGGTGTGCTCGGCGCAGCGCGCGGGAAGCTGGGGCGACGAGGGAGCCGCGGAAACGGTTGCCGCAGGCGACGCATCGCCTGAGGTGCTCGCGGTGGCGACGGAGCCCGCCACCGACGATCCGCAGAACGTGACGCTGGTGTCCGTGTCCCCGCTTCCGCGCGGCCCGTCGATGCCGGAGGGGACGCATGGCATCAGGGTCAGCGTGTCGCGCAGCTCATCTGCAGCGTCGGCCGCCGCGGCACAGGACGTCTCCGTGGAGGCAGGCATGGCCGCGGCGCGCGCGGCGGTGCCGTGGGCGGAGGGGCAGCGGGAGTCGTCCGCTGACGTGACCCTGCAGATTCCGGCGTCCGCGGATTCCGAGGACCGCGTCGGCGATGCGCTGACCGTGTCGCTCGCCGGCAGCGATGCGCAGCCGGCGGACAATGTGCGCCATGCCGTGATCGATGCCGGGAGCGCGCTCGATGTGGCGGTCATTGACCAGGTGGGCGATGCGGCGCCAGCGGATGGTGCGATTGAGGGCGACCGCGCATCGCGCTGGATCGAGCGGGCGCTGCGTCCTGTGGAGGATGCGGATGTCCGCGTCGAGATGGTCGATCCCGCATCGCTTGGCGCGAAGGCGCTCCGCGACCGTGACGCTGCCGTCGTGCTGCGGCCGGACCTGCTTGACGATGCGGCCACAGGTGCGCTCGCGGACTTCGTGCGCGCTGGCGGGGTCGTGATGCTGTTCCCACCGGCGGCGCGCATGGCGTCGGCGTGGGCAGACCGAATGCTGTCGGCGTGCGGGCTCGCATGGACCGTGTCGCGGGAGCCGCGCGACGAGCCGGAAGGCGCTGGACTCGCGTCCGAGCAGCCAGCATCGGCGCTCCTGGCGCAGCTGGCGCCGGAGCTTCGCGACCTCGTGAGCCCGGTCGTCGTCTCTCGCCGTCACTCGATCGAGGTGCCCGCGGCGACAGGCGAGACGCTGCTGGCCATGCGCGACGGCGCGGCCTTGGCGGCGTCTGCGCCGGTGGGACGCGGAGTCCTCGTGATCGTCGCCGTGGCGCCTGAGGTGTCCTGGTCCTCGATGCCGGTGAAGCCGATCATGGTGCCCTTCATGCAGGAGGTGATCCGGCAAGGGACCGCGATCGCCTCGTCGGCGCGGAGCGTCCGCACCGGCGCCATGCGCATCGAGCCGCCATCCGCGGCGTTTGGCGGCGGGCAGGTGCGGATGATCGATTCGCAGTCCGCCATCTCCGTCTCTCCGGACGGCACGCTGTCGGAGCCGCTGCTGAGACCAGGCTGCGCGGAGGTGATCGACGGATCCGGAAGGCGCGTAGGGCTCTGCGCGGTGGGCATCGCGCACGAGTGGGCATCGTGCACGCCGCTGGACCGGACATCGGTCGAGCGTCGGATTGCGGCGGCGGTCCCCGCGACGGTGGCTGTCGGATCGACGTCCGCGATGCGTGATGCGATCGCCGAGTGGCGCGGCGGATCCGCGGCGCGTTCCGGCGCAGAGGAGGACCCGGATGCCGCGCAGCGCGGCATCTCGCTCGCATGGCTTGCGTTCGCGCTGGCCGTCGCACTTGCCCTGGCCGAGATGGCGATGGGCCGCGCCGCATCCCATGTCGGCGCGGCTGCAGTGCAGCCGAGGAGGGTCGCGTGAGTGCCGCGCTGGCGATGACGCTGCCGCAGTGGGCGCAAGCGCCCGCATGGCGCTGGCTGCTTGGCATCGATTCCATTCCCGCGGACGCCACGGACATCACGCTGTCATGGCAGTCGCCGATGGCTCCATGGGCGATCGCATGCTGCGCGCTCGCCGCGGGCACCGCAGCGTGGCTCACCTACCGCAAGCTGCAGGCCTCGCGACGGTCGGTTCTTGCGCTGGGCACGCTGCGAGGCCTGCTGCTCATGGCCCTGGTGGCGTGCCTCGCAGGTCCGCAGTGGACCCACACGGTCCGCGAGCTCGAGCGCGACTGCGTGGTGGTGCTGGTGGACCGCAGCCGAAGCATGCAGGTGACTGACGGTCCGGTCTCGCGTGATGCCTCGGTGCGGGACATGCTCGGGGACGCGGTGTGGACGCGGCTCGCGCAGGAGCGCTTCGTGGAGTGGCTTGGATTCCATGGCACGCCCGTGCCCTTCGATCCGCTCGATCCGGGCACGCCAGATGGATGGGCTACCGACATCGGATCGGCGCTCGCGGCGGCGCAGCGCGCTGCAGGAGGCCGTCCGCTGGCGGGCATCGTGCTGATCAGCGACGGACGGTCGCAGCGTCCGGTGCCGCGCGAACTGCTGCGGGACCTCAAGTCGAAGTCGATTCCCGTGAGCGTGATTCCCGTCGGGTCTGCAGATGCCGTGGCCGACATTGCCGTGACCGATGCCGAAGGGCCCGCCCGTGCGTTCGTGCGGGATCAGGTGCCTGTCACGGCCGTGGTGCAGGTGCGCGGGAGCCCGCCCGAGTCGGCGATGGTGGTGGAGCTTGTGGATGCTGACTCCGGCCGCGTGCTTG
>JBIIIL010000058.1:0-11920 GCA_044234825.1 Phycisphaerales bacterium | reverse complement strand
CACGCCGAACGGGGCGAGATGGCCCAGATGGAGGCGCTGGCCGAGCGAGCCCTGTCGCTCGCACCGCGTGCACGCGATTGGCAGCAGGAGCGCATCCGTGTCCATGTGGCGCGCGCCTACGCACGGGCCGGTCGCGATGCGCGCGCGACGGCGCTTTCCTCTGGCGTGGGCGAGCCGGAGATGGGCAAGGTGGAGGCTGTTGTCGCCGGACGCAGCGGACCGGGCGAGTCGCCTTCGCTTGAGGGGACACCCACCTTCGATGCCCAGCTCGAGCAGGCGGATGCGTGGATCAAGACGCTCAACTTCGACCTCACCCGAAACGCCGCCGAGGTGTGCATCGCGCTTTACGCGGGATGCCAAGCCGATCCCGCCCGGTGCGTGCGCATCGAGCGCTCGGTCGCTGCAGCCAACGCCACACTGCCGCCGGACATTCGGATCTCCAACCTTCTTGCGCTCGCGAGGATCGCGGTCGCTGCGGGCAATCGCGACAGGGCCATGCCGCTCGTGGAGGCTGCCGGCGCGGTTCTCTCATCCGGCACGTGGCTGCCCGAGGACGAGATCGTCCAGGTCGCTGCGGTCGCCCTTGGCAAGCACGGCATCGGTCGCTCTGATGAGGCCCGCGCAGATCTCGCCAGGGCGGTGGCGCTCTTCGACAAGAAGCGGGACGTCATCGTGGACATCTACCGGGCCGCTCCCCTCCGAGCGGTCGCGGTGACCCAAGCGAGGATGGGAGACGCAGCGGCTTCCCTCACGACGTTCCTGCGCGCAATCGACGAGGGCGCCATCAACCCGAATGCGCGCCCTCGGGCAGAGGACCTCACGGAGACCTGTGTGGCGATGGTGACCGCGGGCATTGACCCTGGAGATGCCGGTCGGGCCCGAATCGACTCGATTCGGAGTGGGCTCGTGGACCCGTGGTGATCCCACGGCGCCCCTTCACGATTCCTTGACGATTCGCTCACACTCAATGCACCGATTGTGAACTCAGGTTCACAGTCGCAGACCTACTTTCCCTGCCTCTCCGCCAGACGCGCCAACGCGTGCGCCTGCCGTGCCCCGCGCCCCACTCTGCTGCCCGAATGATCACTCCGTCACGTGCATGGACCGCGTCAGGAGCCGCCCTTGTGGCGGTCTCGTGCGCCTACGCGCAGGACGTGGGCACGCTCCGCGGCGCGATCTCCGATGCAGACTTTGGCGACCCGCTCTCGAAGGCCTCCATCACGGTGGTCGAGACCGGCGCGAAGGTCCAGACCAACGACCAGGGCAACTTCTCCATCAGCCTTCCCCCGGGCCGCTACACCGTCATCGTGGCGAAAGAGGGATATGTCAGGCAGGTGAAGGCCAACGTCACCGTGACGGGCGGCCAGCTCTCCGACCTCGACCTCAAGCTCGTGGCCGAGTACGAGGACATGGAGGAGTTCGTCGTCCAGGAGATCGAGCTTGGCACGGCCGAGCAGACGCTGATCGAGCTCAAGTTCGAGACGCCTCAGCTGCTCGACGCGGTGAGCGCCGAGATCATCTCTCGCGCCGGTGCCAGCGATGCGGCGCAGGCGCTGCTGCTCGTGCCAGGCGCATCCGTGCAGGAAGGCCGATACGCGGTCATCCGCGGCCTCCCGGATCGCTACGTAGCCACGCTGCTCAATGGGGTGCGGCTGCCGACATCCGCGGCGGAGCGGCGAGCCGTCCAGCTCGACCAGTTCCCCACGGCGATCCTCGACACGGTGCAGGTCAGCAAGTCCTTCACGCCAGACCAGCAGGGCGACTCCTCCGGCGGCGCGATCAACATCGACCTCAAGGACATCCCCGAGGAAACGTCCTTCCAGATCCGCGGACAGGTGGGCGCCAACTCGCAGGTGGTCGGGGCCGGCAGCGACTTCCTCACGTACCGCAACGGCAACCTCAACTACTGGGGCGACAACCAAGGCACCGACATCCCGACGAACCTGATCGGCCAGTCGTGGACGGGATATCCGGTCGGCACGACGACCGAGCAAGCGCCCTACGTGGACTACAAGTGGTCGGCATCAGGCGGTGGCAAGTGGGAGGTCGCGGACGGCGTGAAGGTCGGCGGATTCGGCAGCTTCTTCTACGAGACCGACTACTCGTACTTCGACAATGGCGTCGCTGACCAGTGGTGGATCACGCCATCCGAGGGCGTGATCCCGCAGTACGGCCAGGGCACCCCAAGTGCCCTCCAGTTCCAGACCAACCTGCTCGACGTCACGGAAGGCTCCAAGAGCGTCCAGTGGGGCACGCTGCTCTCCGGTGGCGTGGAGTCGGATCGCCACAAGATCGGCGGCACATTCCTCTATTCGCGCATCGCAGTCAACCAGGCGACACTAGCGACCAACACGCGGGGCAAGGAGTACTTCTGCGGGCCTGACTTCGACTGGAGCGCCTACGGCTTCCCCTTCTCGCCCCTGCCGCCCTACGACCCGAACGACCCCAGCAGCATCGCGAACACTGACCTGCTGCTTGCATCCCCCTACCAGCGCCTCGAGACGCTGCAGTACACCGAGACCTCGACCCAGTCGGTGATCCTCAACGGCAGCCACAAGCTCGGCGAGGAGGATGGCGAGGTGCTCAAGATCCCGGAGCTGGACTGGACGCTCTCGCAGAGCACGGCCACGTACAGCCAGCCTGACAAGACGCAGTTCGCCTCAGCATGGCTCCCGCCGTCGGACTTCATCGACCCCACCCTTCCGGGAATCTGGATCCCGTACCAGCCCGCAGAGAACATCAACCTCGGATGGGCCCAGCACATCTGGCAGGACATCGAGGAGAAGAGCTCGCAGCTCTCGCTCAACCTGAAGGTGCCCTTCGCCGTCGATGAGGACCGCGAGGGATTCGTCAAGACCGGCTTCTTCGGGGACTGGGTCAACCGCACGTTCGACCAGAACACCTTCAACAACCGCTTCACTCCTGGCTCGCCCACCGACTACATCGGCGGATGGGACGACCCGTGGAGCGCGGTGTTCCCCACGGAGAACCACCCGATCTTCGAGTCGACCTTCGACGTCGACTACAGCGGGGACCAGCGGATCGTGGCGGGGTACGGGATGGCCGAGTACCCCATCACAAGCGAGCTGAGCGTCATCGGGGGCGTGCGCATCGAGAGCACGCAGCTCTCCACCGAGGTCTTCGGAGGTCCCGACGCCGTGTGGTTCCCGCCCGGCGCCCTGGTGCCGGTCAACTTCGACACCAATCCAGATGCCGCGAACGTCGACTACAGCGTCCTGAACTTCCTGCCTGCGTTCTCCGTGCAGTACGAGCCGATCGAGCGCCTGGTGTTCCGCGGATCCTTCACGCAGACCATCGCACGGCAGACGTTTCGCGAGATCACTCCAATCCTGCAGCAGGAGTTCCTCGGCGGGCCGATCTTCATCGGCAACCCCGAGCTGCAGATCGCCAACCTCGACAACTACGACGCGCGCATCGACTGGACTCCATACGACAACTGGCTCGTCTCGGGATCGTTCTTCTACAAGAGCCTCAAGAACACGATCGAGTACTCGCAGTTCGAGGCGCCGGCGGGCTTCGTGTACACGGGCCCGGTCAACTACCCGGAGGGACAGCTCTACGGCATCGAGCTCGAGGCGCGGATGGACGCCAAGGCCATCGACGAGAGCCTCAAGGGGCTTCAGGTCGGCGCCAACCTCACGCTGATCGAGTCGCAGGTGACTCTTCCCGACAATGAGCAGGCGCTCTTCCAGACGATCGGGTTCCCCCTCAGCACGCGCGACATGACTGGCGCACCCTCCTACCTCGCCAACGTCAACGTCACCTACGAGTACGAGGACACCGGCACGCAGGCCGGCATCTTCTACACGCTGACGGGCACCACGCTCGAGACGGGCGCCGGCATCGACACGAACAACTTCGTGCCGAGCCTGTATGCGCTGCCGTACGGCACGCTCAACTTCACGGTGCAGCAGCGCATCGGCGAGTACCTCCGACTGACCTTCCAGGCCAAGAACCTGCTCAATCCCGAGATCCAGACCGCCTACCAGGGCGATTACGTCAACGGCAGCATCCTGAGCACGTCCTTCACCGCCGGCATCGATTTCTCGATCGGCCTCAGCTTCCAGATGGACTTCTGAACCATGCGACCCACATCCCACATGAAGACCCTCATGACGCTCGCCGCACTGGCGATGTCCTCGGCAGCCCTTGCGCAGGATGCCCCGGCAGATCCACCGTCGGCACCGGCGCCGAGCCAGCCCGCGCCGGCCGCGAGCGAGCCCGCGCCCGCGACCCCCGCGTCCGCACCGGCAGCGGTGCCCCCGAAGGCCCCCGTGGCTCCTGCCCCGGCGCCCGTGACAGCTACCGCTGCGCCGGCCGGACCCGATCCTGTGCAGGTGCAGATGCGCATCGAGGAGGCACGTGCCGCGATGCAGCGGTGGGTGGAGACCAAGCGCATCACCAGCGACGAGTCGCAGGAGTGGGCGCTTGGCAAGGAGCTCCTCGAGTCGCGCATCGACATCCTCGCCCGCGAGCTCGCCTCGGTCAACGAACGTATCGCCGAGGCAGAGAAGTCCATCACCGAGGCTGATGAGCGGCGGGCCGCACTTGTCGCTCAGAACGAGAAGGTTCGCGAGGGCTCTGCGGCGCTCGCGAAGGTCGCAGCCGCCATGGAGACCCGCACGAAGCAGCTCGTCGCGCGCCTGCCGGACCCCATCCGGGAGCGCATTCGTCCGCTCTCCTCGCGGCTGCCGGAGGACCCGAACACGACCACCCTCCCGCTGACCACGCGTTTCCAGAACGTCGTGGGCATCGTGAACGAGGTCAACAAGTTCAACCGCGAGATCACGACCACGACGGAGATCCGAAAGCTCGCCGACGGGTCGAGTGCTGAGGTGACGGTGGTCTACCTCGGCCTCGCACAGGCGTTCTTCGTGGGCGGCAACGGCCGCATCGCGGGCGTCGGCGGCGCAAGCGCCGATGGCTGGACGTGGACCGTGGCCAACGAGCACGCGCCGCAGATCGCCAAGATGGTGGCGATCCTCAAGAACGAGAGCCCCGCGGAGTTCGTGTTCCTCCCGCTCAAGCCCAAGCAGAACTGAGAGCCATGAGAGCCATGAGAGCCACTGGAGCCACCATGAACCGCACCGTCCGACAGACACTCGCCGCCGCCGCGCTGGCGGCCGCATTCCCGCTCGCCGCGCCCGGACAGTCCCCGGCCACGCCCGCTGCGACTGCCGCTGCAAGCCCCGCACCGAACCGCAGCCTTGCCGATGCTACCGGCGACATGCAGGCCCGACTTGATGGCGCGCTCAAGGAGCTTTCCGAGCAGCGCGCCCGCATCGCCGAGGAGAAGGTGCCGCTGATGAGGAAGCTCAACGACGTGGAGCAGCAGGTCTCCGACGCGCGGAAGAAGTTCCAGGAGACGACGCGCATCCTCGACACGCGGTCACTCGGGCTCGGCGACCTGCAGAAGAACATAAAGGCCGGCGAGGAGGAGGTGGCCTACCTCGCCAACCTCCTCGTCGAGTACCTGCGCAACTTCGAGTCGGGGCTTCACATCACGGAGCTCCAGCGCTACCGCGAGGAGCTCGGTGCGGCCAAGAAGGCCTCGGAGAACGAGGACCTCGGGCAGCGCGAGCTCTTCGAGGTGCAGGCGCGAGTGCTTGCAGCCAGCCTCGAGCGCCTGCACAGCGCCTTCGGCGGATCGCGCTTCGAGGGCTCGGTCGTGGATCCCGAAGGCACCGTCAACCAGGGCACCTTCGTGCTTGCGGGGCCATCCGCGATCTTCCGCGCGATGGACGGCAGCACGGCCGGCACCGCCGAGCAGAAGCTCGGCTCGCTCGAGCCCTCGCTCACGCCGTTCCAGTCGCCTGAGCTGCGCCAGCAGGCGGGCGACTACATCGCCCAGGGCACGGGCGGCATGCCCTTCGACCCGACCATGGGCAACGCCCACCGGGTCGCGCAGACAGAGGAGACGCTGATCGAGCACATCCTCAAGGGCGGACCGGTCATGTACCCCATCATCGGGCTTGGCATCGTGGCCCTGCTGGTCGCGCTCTTCAAGTGGATCACCATGATGTTCGTGTGGCTGCCGAGCCAGCGGAAGGTGCGCACCATCCTGAAGGCGATCGGCTCCGGTGACTTCACCAATGCCGCGAGCCTCTCGGGCAAGATCAGCGGCCCCATGGGCCAGATGCTCCAGGCGGGCACCGGGGTGCTCGGCCTACCGCGTGACGTGGTCGAGGAGTCGATGTTCGAGGTCATGCAGCGCACCCAGACACGGCTGCAGTCGATGCTCCCGTTCATCGCGATCTGCGCCTCGGCGGCGCCACTGCTGGGCCTTCTGGGCACCGTGACAGGCATCATGAATACGTTCACGATGATTGAGGTGTACGGCACGGGTGACGTCAAGACGCTCTCCGGAGGCATCTCCGAGGCACTCATCACGACCGAGTACGGCCTCATCGTGGCGATTCCCTCGCTCCTGCTGTACGCCTACCTCTCCTCGAAGGCGCGCAAGGTGATCAACCGTATGGAGTCGACAGGCGTCTCCTTCATGAACGAGGTCGCGCGGCGCGAGCACACCGCCACTGCACAGGCCGCCTGACGATGGAAGCGCCGAAGGACCAGACTCCCTACGAGGCGTTCATCGGGCACTTGCCCGAGTCGCTGCAGCCATGGGCTGCGAATCCACCGCCGATCGTGGAGCGGGCCGTGGAGATCACCGTGGCTGGCGGGGACGCCATGTGGGCGATCTGGTTCGTCGCATTCGTGATGTGGGCCCTCTGCTTCAATGTGTGGATCTCGATGGTGCTCTCCGGCATGCGCCGGCGCTCCAAGGCCGGCATCCGCAAGATCATCGCGGAACCTGACCGGGCGCGTGGCGCCGTGGCGACGCTCGTCGCGGAGGCGTCGCGCGTGAACGATCCGGACGCGGCCTCGCTGGCGTTCGAGGAGTACCGCTCGTTCGAGCTCGAGTCCTTCGATGGGCAGCTGCGGTTCGTCAAGGTGTGCGTCGGCGCCGCACCGCTGCTGGGGCTCTTCGGCACGGTGACGGGCATGCTGGCGACCTTCGCCGCGCTCGCCGAGGGCACGCGCGGCGAGCAGACGATGGGCGCCATCGCCGCCGGCATCTCGGAGGCCCTCATCACCACCGAGGCCGGCCTCGTGGTGGCGCTGCCGGGCCTCTTCGGCCACTACTTCCTCTCGCGCAAGCTCGCTGGCTTCCGAGACTTCCTCTCGACCGCCGAAGGCATGTGCCGCATGGCGATCCGCCAGCGCCGCGCCTTCCACTGACCCGCCGCACAGGAGCTCTCCATGGGACGATTCAGAAGTTCGCACTCATCTGACGGCGGGGAGCCGGCCATCGACCTGTCGCCGATGCTCGACTGCGTGTTCATCCTGCTCATCTTCTTCATCGTCACCACCACGTTCGTGGACGAGACGGGCATCGAGGTCGACAAGCCGCAGGCCGCGTCGGCCGCGCAGCTCGAGAAGATCAGCATCATGATCGCCCTCACCAAGAGCGGCCAGGTCGTCTACGGGGGCAAGGAGATCGGCATCAATGGCGTGCAGACGCTCGTCAAGCGCATGATCGCCAAGGAGGACGTGCCCGTGATCATCCAGGCCGACAAGGACGCCCCGGCAGGGCTCCTAGTCCGCATCATCGACGAGTCCAAGCTCGCGGGCGCCACCAAGGTCAGCGTCGCCAGCGCCAAGAACCGGTAGTCCGCATCATCCGCATCAAGCCCCCTCCGTGAGACGCCGAAGCGCCATCCTGCTGGTCTCCCTCCCCGCTGCGCGGGCGATCGCTGTCGTACTCGGACTGGCGATGACCGCCGGGCTGATGCTGCTGCTGCCGCTCCTTGAGGCGATCACCGCCGCGCCACAGAGCGACCTGATTGTGCAGTCGGTCAACACCGCCGCACTTCCGCCGCCGCCCCCTCCAATGGAAGAGGACAAGCCCGAGGAGGAGAAGGAGGAGCCGCCTCCGGATCCCGAGCCCCCCAAGCTCACGGACGAGTCCGCGCCGCTTGACCTCTCGCAGCTCGAGCTGGCGCTGAACCCCGGCACAGGCGGAGGCGTTGGCGCGGATGTCGAAGTGAAGCTGCCAGTCGCCTCGACCGCTGGCGAGAGCAAGGACGGCGCGAGCGACTTCGATGCGCTTTTCTCGCTTGCGGACCTCGACGAGAAGCCACGCGCGATGTTCCAGCCCGGACCGACCTACACGACGGAGATGCAGCGCGCCGCGCCCGCGACCGTCTACATCATCTTCACCGTCGACCAGCGCGGGCGCGTCGAGAACCCGATGGTCCAGGGCACCAGCAACCCAATCTTCGACACGGCAGCGCTGAACGCCATCAAGCAGTGGAAGTTCGAGCCGGGCAAGCGCAATGGCCAGCCTGTCCGCTTCCGCATGCGCGTGCCGATCACATTCCCCAAGACCAAGAAGTGAGCCGACCATGTTCCACTCCCGGAGCCAGAGTCCCATGAACACCGTGTTCCCGATCCTCACCATGGCGAGCGCACTTGCGCTGGTGCCATCTGCCTCGCTGCTCGCACAGTCGTCCAAGCCCGACGCCAAGGGCGCTCAGGCAGCCTCAGGCAAGGCGGGCGCGAAGGACGCCGCGGCAGGCTCGAAGAAGAAGTCCGGCAAGGGCAAGGGCGAGGAGGAGCCTGATGCGTATCCCGAGGTGCCGCCGCCAGACCCGTATGTGGCGACCGTCCCGCTGTGGCCGATCCCAACCGTGCCGCCTGAGCGGCAGGTGCGGCTTGCACCCGAGCTGCTCGCGATCCTGAGCAGCCCCGACTACACGCGCCGCTTCAACGAGAGCTACATCTCGGAGACCGACATCGAGCCCAAGCTCAGCGACGCGGAGAAGCCCCAGATGTCCGAGGTGTTCCGCCTGATCCAGGAGGACAAGCTCGCCGAGGCGGGCATGATGATCGACCAGAACCGCAACGTGGAGTCGAGCGCGATGTTCGACTTCACGATGGGCAACATCGCGTTCCAGCTCGGGAACATCCCCCGCGCGATGGAGGAGTACGAGCGGTCCGTCCAGCGCTTCCCCAAGTTCCGCCGCGCGTGGCGCAACTTGGCCATGCTGCGCGTGCGGGCGGGCGAGCTCGAGAAGGCGGTGCCCGCGCTCATCAAGGTGATCGAGCTCGGCGGCGCCGAGCCGAGCATCTACGGCGTGCTCGGCTACGCGCTCTCCAACAGCGAGAAGCCGCTCGCTGCCGAGAGCGCCTACCGGATGGCCATGCTCCTGGACCCCGGAACCCGCGACTGGAAGCTCGGCCTCGTGAAGAGCTTCTTCAAGCAGAAGCGCTTCGCCGACGTCATCGCCATGACTGACGAGCTGATCGGCGAGACGCCCGACTCGCCGGACCTCTGGATGCTCCAGGCCAACGCGTACATCGGGATGGGCAAGCCCATGATGGCCGCCCAGAACTTCGAGATCGTCGACCGCATGGGCAAGACGTCGATAGAGGCGCTCAGCATGCTCGCGGACATCTACGTCAACGAGGGACTCTACGACGTGGCGGTCATGTACTACATCCGCGCCCTCAACATGGAGCCCAGGGGCAAGGCCGAGCGGCCGATCCGCGCGGCAAAGGTGCTCGTGGCACGCGGCGCAAGCGGCGCCGCCGAGACGCTTCTGGCGGAGGTCGACCGCGTCTTCGCCGGCGACCTCACCGACGACGAGCGCAAGGACATGCTGAAGATGAAGGCACGCATGGCTGTGGCACGCGGGGCCGGCGAGGAGGAGGCCTCGATCCTCAACGAGATCGTCACGCTCGACCCCATGGACGGCGAGGCGCTCATCCTGCTCGGGCAGTACCACGCACGCAAGGGCGACGCGGAGCAGGCCGTGTTCCTGTACGAGCGCGCCGCGAAGATCGAGAAGTACGAGGCGGACGCCAAGGTGCGCCATGCGCAGCTGCTCGTGGGCAAGGGCAACTACGCGGAGGCGCTGCCGCTGCTGCGCAGCGCCCAGCAGATCAAGCCCCGCGAGAACATCCAGGCGTACCTCGAGCAGGTCGAGCGCGTGTCGCGCGGGCGGTAGGCGCGGCGACGCCGAGGCGTCGATAACCCTCTTGCAGGCAGAAACTTGGCGCTTGGATCGACCGTGGGAGCGACTATCTTCCACGGGATGCGGCGGCTCATGCTCATGGTTGCGCTGCTGCTTGCGGCAGCCCCACTTGGGCCCTGCACGCAGGTTGCCACCGCCCAGAGCTCCGACACGTTCAATGACACCTCACCTGGGCCTTGGTGGTCTTCGGAGACCGCAAACGCCAGCCTGACGATTGCCGAGACGAACAACCGCCTCGAGTTCTCGACGCAGCAAAGCCCGAATCTGACGCCCCAGAGCTTCGCGGGGTACGTCGGCAAGAACTGGAGGGTGCGGGCCACGAGCGAGATTCGCGCCCGGGTGAAGTGGAGGTCCTTCCCCAGCGGCACCATCACCAACACAGTCGGCTCCGAGGCAGGCGTCGTGTTCTCGATGTTCCCGGCCGCATCCACGCGCCAGTCGAGCGGATACCGCGCAGGGCTGCATATCTCGATCGGCACGCACTTCTTCGGCAGCAACGTCGGGGCGCGGCGCGACTTCAACGTGAACTACATCAGCCCGACCGGGCAGGTGAACAACATCTACCGCTTCTGGGCGTACTTCACCAACACGCCCTTCGCCTTCTACAACTACTACAGCGGCAACCCGGTGGGAACCATCCAGTACGAAGGGACGTTCTACATCCAGTACTTCCCTGACGCTGACGTCATGTACGTCAGCCTCACCGGATACAACGACCCCAACGCGCCCGCGGTGACCAACGCCACGCTGGGCATCCGCGATCCGCAGGTGTTTGCAGTCGGAGGCTACGGCACGCGCCCAGGCGGGATGACCGGCGCGAACGCCTGGCTGGATGACTTCGCGCTCGACATGGGCATGATCGAGGCGCCGCCGGGGAACGTAGCGGCTGAGGACGGCATCAACACCTCGCGGGTGCGCGTCACATGGACTGCGGCGCTGAATGCCACGGGATACCGGGTGCTCCGCCGCGAGGGCACTGCGGCCCCCATCGTGCTCGCGACGCTGCCCGTGTCATCGCTGAGCTTCGACGACACGACCGCCGTGCCAGGCACCACCTACACCTACACGGTGCGCATGATCACGCCTTCGGGTGATGCCTTTGAGGCGAGCGACACCGGATGGCGCGGGCTTTCGCCGCCGACAGCTGTCGTGGCCACCGACGGCTCCTCGACTACGGCCGTTACAGTGACATGGACTGCATCTACAGGTGCGGAGCAGTATGCGGTGTTCCGCGCACTGCCACCCGCTGCGGCGACCGAGATCGGCACCTCGACTGCATCCCCCTTCAACGATGCCTACGCCGATGCTGGACTGACCTACACCTACACGGTGCGGGCGCGCACAGCGGCGGGCGACTCAGCGGCGAGCACGTCGGACACGGGTTGGAGGAACATTGAGCCGCCAGCGAATGTCGCCGCGAGCGATGGCGCCTCCACCGCGGCCGTGAACGTGACATGGAATGCCACTGCAGGTGCCACTGGATACCGAGTCTTCAGGGCCCAGGGCACCGGCGCCACTTCCGAGATTGGCACGACGGCTGCGGCGGCGCAGGCGTTTGACGACACCTACGCCGTGGCGGGGACGGTCTACACCTACACGGTGCGTGCGCGCACGGCCGCGGGCGACTCCGCGGCAAGCGCAACAGATACCGGCTGGCGCAACGTCGCCGCGCCCACGGCTGTCGCGGCGAGCGACGGCACCTCCACCACCGCTGTCGACATCTCGTGGAGTGCGGTCACGGGCGCGACCGGCTACCGCGTTTTCCGCGCGCTTGGTACTGCGGCCGCCACCGAGATCGGCACCCCTACCGCGTCGCCGTTTGCCGACACCACCGCGACCGCCGGGCTCTCATACACCTACAC
>JBIIIL010000317.1:0-2579 GCA_044234825.1 Phycisphaerales bacterium | reverse complement strand
ATGGTCGGCGGACTGACCTGCATACTGCTGTGGTCCATCCTTCAGGCGATCGAACTCGCCGCGCAGGTGTCGCAGCCTCGCGCGTACACCGACAACGGACCGGTCGCGCGCATGTGGAGGACGCCATACGTCCTGTTTTCCGCGTGGTTCGCGTGCGGTGCCCTCTGGACGTGGATCATGCGGCGTACCATCGCGTCTCGCGACCCCGACACGATCTCTCGCTTCGCGCGCCGCATGCTCGCGGGCACCTGCGTCGAGCTGGTTCTCGCCCTACCCCTCTACCTGCTGGTGCGCAAACGGACCCAGTGCATGTGCGCGACCCCAAACTTCTGGTCCATCGTGGTCGGCCTCCTCGGGCTCGTGTGGCTGTGCGGGCCCGCCGGCGTGCTGCTGCTGACGAGGAGTGCCCGGCGCCGGTGGCGTGCGGGCGCGTGCGCGCGCTGCGGCTACCCGCTGCGCGCGGGCAGCGCGCGCTGCTCCGAGTGCGGTCACGAGGCGAGGTGCCCCTCGTAGTTCCGCCAGCGGCCCACGGACGCGTCGGTCAGCGGCCGACTCACCTGGTCGTAGCTCAGCGTGCGCACGGTGCGCCGGATCGAGTGGAAGTCGGCGACGCGCGGGTCCCACGGCAGGCCAAGGAACTCGATGAGCGTCCGCATGCCGCGCTCGCCGGAGGTGACGAGCTCCTCGTAGCGCACCTCGAGGATGGGGACATCGAGCTCGCGCCTCCAGTGCTCCATCAGGCGCCGCGACTCCCGCCACGCGAGCGAGACCCACTCCGGCCTGCTCGTCCACGGGTAGCGCGTCGCGGAGAACGCGCCAAGCACGCAGGACACCGCCACGTCGCGCGGGTCCCGCTCGATGCTGATCATTCGGCCTGCGGGGAAGAGCCGCGCGACGTGCCCGAGCGCGCGCACGTTCCCGAGGGCCTTGTTGCTGATGCGCTGCGCGGTCGGTGCCAGCCTCCTCACGGCATCCAGGTACCGGCGCGCCACGCGCCGCACGTCGCCTGGGAGAGGACGGCCGTGCAGCGCCGCATCGTTGGCGGACTCGGCCCAGCGCTCAACGAGCTCCAGCTCGCCAACTCCTGCAGCCATCGGATGGGCGTGGATCATCTGGTCGACGAGGCTCGTCCCGCTGCGCGGCATGCCGCACACGAAGACCGGCAGCGGATCGTCAATGCCTGATGCGCCTGCCTCCGCGAGCGACGCGCGGTTCCAGCGCGCGATGATCTGGTCGGTCGATGCGACATAGGCGCCGGGGTCGAAGGCCATGTTCCGCGACCGGTGCGCGCGCATCGCGGAATCCCATGCCTCGCCGTAGCGGCCAAGCCTGTCGAGCGCCTTCGCCCGCAAGTGCAGCATCATCGCGAAGGGCGCAGATCCGGGGCGCGCGCCAAGGATCGCCGGATCGAGCTCGGCGACCGCGTCCGCATGGTGCCCGGCGTGCACGAGCAGCTTCGCGCGCTCGTACGCGATCCGCGCGGGGCGGTCGGGGCCGGCGGGATGGCGATCGAGCAGCGGCTCAAGCTCGATGCGCGCCTCCTCATGCAGTCCTGCCTCCTCAAGGGTGGCGACGAGGCGCACACGCACATCCTCCACTTCGGGCGCGAGCGCCATGGCCCGCCGCAGGTCCCGCATCGCATCGTCGGTGCGCCCGAGCGCCCTTTGCGCGTCGCCCCTCACCCAGAGCGGTTCGGCCTGCTCTCCCCGCGCGAGCGCGCGTGTGGCGGTCTCCACGGCCCGCTCGTGCTCGCCCTTGTCGTGGAGCGCGCGCGCGGCCATCGACAGCAGCTGCGGGTCGCGGGGGTCGATGCGCAGGTGGCGTTCTGCGGCGGCGAGCGCGAGGTCCGGCCGTCCGGCAGCGAGGTGCTGCCATGCCTCCGACAGGGTCCGGTCTCGCGCAGCGGCGTTGGACATCCGTCGGAATGTAGGGTCAGCGCGCGATCATCCGTGTGTCGACGATGTGCGCCGGCGGCAGCGCGCCGTCGCGGAAGGCCGTCACGTTCTGCATCGTGATCCGCGCGATGGCGGTGCAGGCCTCGCGCGTGAGGAACGCCTGGTGCGCCGTGATCAGCACATTGGGGAATGTCATCAGCCTCACGAAGACGTCGTCCTGGATCACGGACTCGGAGAGGTCACGGAAGAAGAGGTCGCCCTCCTCCTCGTACACATCCAGCCCGACCGCACCGATTCGCCCGTCCTTGAGCGCGCGGATGAGCGCGCGCGTGTCGATCACGCCGCCCCGGCTCGTGTTGACGAGCATGACGCCCGGGCGCATGGCAGCCAGCGCGTCAGTGCCGATCATGTGATGGGTCAGGGGCGTCAGGGGGCAGTGCAGAGAGATCACGTCGCTCTGGCGCAGGAGGTCGGGCATGCTCACGTAGCGGACGCCAAGCGCCTCGCACCTCGGGTTCGGCTTCGGGTCGTGAGCGATCACCCTGCACCCGAACCCTGCGAGGATCTGGCATGCCACGGTGCCGATCTCGCCTGTGCCGACGATGCCCGCGGTCTTGCCGTGCATGTCGAATCCCATGAGCCCGTCGAGCGAGAAGTCCTGCTCGCGGACCCTGTTGAACGCCC
>JBIIIL010000057.1:0-11970 GCA_044234825.1 Phycisphaerales bacterium | reverse complement strand
CAGTCGCCACGCCTGCAGCGGTCGCGCCGCGCCGGACCCGCGCTAGGGCGCGAGGCGCCAGTCGGCACGGTCGGCCTGGTCGGCCCAGCGGCGCATGTCGTCGAGCTGCTGCACAGGCACAGCCTCCGTCGATCCTGATGCGGTGACGACGATCGCATCGCCGTCGGTGCGCGCGGACACGTTGCCGCTCGATGCGGGGTCCGCCGGCGAGTAGGCATCGGCCCAGATTCGCGCCTGGAACCACGGGCTGTCGACGCGGAAGTAGCCCTCGATCGTCGTGCCGTCGAAGTACTGCCCGATCGGATCGCTGCCGAAGTCGTTGGACATGCGGCTCGACGCGAAGAGCGTCAGGCGCTCCGGGTGCGTCGCCTGCGAGAGCCGCGTGACGTAGAAGTTGCGGAAGGGATTCGGCTGGCCGCCAATCGTCGGCGGCAGGAAGCCGAGCCGATCGCTGTCGCCGCCGACCCACGCGCTGTTGAGGCCGAAGCTCGGCACAAGGCTGGCGAGGTACAGGAAGCGCTCCGTGTCGGCCGATGCCTGAAGCTTGAGCAGCGCCTCGCGCTGCGGTCCGGCGAACAGGTTCATCGCGTCGCTTCCGAGGTAGGGCGTGAGTCGCCACGGCCACCGCGCGGCGATCGCCGCACCAGACCCCGAGAATGCGCCGGCGGGTATGGGCGCGCCATCGGGACCGAACGCGGGCAGGCCCGCACGAAAGCCGGGCAGGACCATCCCCGAGGAATCCGTCGCGTAGTGGTTCCAGCCCTGCCCCAGCATGCGCGCGGTCGTCATCTCGCGGGTCTTGGCGGCAGCCTTGCGGACCATCCTCGCCGCAGGGATCACCAGCGCCACAAGCAGCGCGACAATCCCGATCACCACGAGCAGTTCCGTGACCGAGAAACCGCGCCGAACGCGCTTGGTTCGCGCGCGAACCGGACCTATGGTGTGTTGCCTGAATGGTCTCACGCCGCGCTCCAATGAACCGAACGGAACATCGTAGTCCGCCTGCAGCGGTCGGTGCGCTGCTTGCGGCGGCTGTGGCCATCCCCGCCTCAGCCAGCACCATCGTCGAGGCATCATGGGCATCGCCGTCGCTTGACCGCTGGATGTACCCGTTCAACGCCACGCCCGGCACGCGCCCGGTGATCTCCGTGTTCGGGTCGGAGCCCGGGGGCACCGACTTCGACAGCCGCGATGCGCAGATGATCGTCGGGTTCAGCACGGCCACGCAGGTGGAGGCCGGGCGCGGGGCGACGAACTACCAGGTGCTTGCCGCGAGGCTCACGCTCGAGTTCGCGAACGACTTCGTCGTGGCGTACGACCCGACACCCGATCCGTGGGAGACGTTCCTGTCGCCGTCGGATTCGCGCTGGCAGGCCGATGCCGATGCGGGGCAGCCCATCGAGCTGTACGGATGCGGGTTCCGCAATGGCTGGACGGCGCTCTCGTTCCAGGAGAACTCGCCCTTCGGTGCCGGCAACGTGCTGCTGCCATCGGTGCGCAATGCGTTCGCAGTCGGACCCAATGCCCAAGGCGCACTGGTCGACGTCTCGAACAACCCGAGGCAGGGCTTTCAGCCCACGCCCTTTGCGGTCGGGCAGATCGAGTCTGTGCAGCCTGGCGACCTGATTCCCTTCGGTGCACCCATGGCGTTCGACGTCAACGTGTCGAACCCTGCCATCCAGTCGTACTTGGGGACCTCGCTCGACTCCGGCCGGCTCATGCTGACGGTGTCAAGCCTGACGTTTGTCGTGCAGCAGGGCGGCAACTTCCCCGCCTTCTTCGCGAAGGAGAATCCGCTGGTCTCCGCAGGTCTTGCGCGCGCTGCCCGGCTCGAGATCACGGTGCGCGTCGGGCCCCTCTGCGGACCGAGCGACCTCAACTGCGACGGGCGCGTCGACGGACTCGACCTCACCCAGGTCCTTGCGAACTGGGGCGGAGCCGGCACCACGGACCTGAACGGCGATGGCACCACCGACGGCTTTGACCTGACGGCGCTGCTGAGCGCGTGGTCGAGCTAGATCAGCCTCGGGAGCGCTGAGGGGCGTTCCGCTACGCCTCGACGAGGGCGTCGATGAGGGCCTTGCGCGCGACGGTGACCCGCCGCCTGACGCCCTCCAGGGTGCAGCGCACCGCATCCTCAGTGGTCTCAAGCACTTCGGCGATTTCCGCGACCGCGAGCTTCTCGGCGTAGTACAGCTCCAGCACCAGCCGTTCCGCTGGCGTGAGCGATCCTGCGACCATCTTCACGAATGGGGCTTCAGCCTCGAGCATGTCTGCCTTCCTGGCACCTGATCTCGACAACTTCGACACCTGACGGCAAACCGTTGCCGTCGCCGGCACTATACCGCAAACGGAACCGATTGCACCGGGAAGGTCAGAATCGGATGAAGATTCCGCAGGCAGCCAGCTCTCAGGGTCATGCTCGCAGAAGAGCGATGCGATCTCGGGGTCGAACTGCGTGCCGCTGCACCCGATCACCTCCTCCGCCGCTCGTGCCGTCGTCATCGCCCGCGCGTAGGGCCGCTCGCTGCACATCGCATCGAAGCTGTCGGCCACGCAGATGATCCGCGCCGCGAGCGGAGTCTCGCATCCGCGCGCGCGATGCGGATAGCCCATCCCATCCCAGCGCTCGTGGTGCCACAGCACAGCATCGGACGCGAAGCGGAGCGCATCAAATCCTGCGATGAGTCGCTGCCCAATCTGCGGGTGACGCCGCACGACCTCAAGTTCGCCATCGGTGAGCCGACCCGGCTTGCTGAGGATGGAGTCGGGCACGCCAACCTTGCCCAGATCGTGCACGAGCGCCGACGCGCCAATGAGCTGGATGTCCGACTCGTCAAGCCCGAGCCGCGAGGCGATCCGCATGGCTACGGTGGCGACGCGGGCACAGTGGCCGCGCGTGCACGAGTCCTTCGCTTCGATCAGCGAGAGGCAGAATGACAGCGCCTCCCTCGCCGACCCGTTGGGGTCCGATGTCACCACGCTGTCGGAGGTCCGGGAACGGAGGGATGTCGTGTCTTCACTCATGACGCCATCGCAATCGTCGCGACTGGGGCCCTCGTTGAGCCGATCATCCGATTTCCCGGAACATTTTCCGGAGCCCCTAGACTCCCCCCGCCTGCCGTGATCCACGTCCGCCCCTTTGCCGCCCTGCGGCCCCCGGCCAACCGCGCGTCGGAGGTGTCGTGCCCCCCCTACGACGTTGTCGATAGGCATGAGGCCTTGGCGGAGGCTCAGGGCCGGGAGTGCTCGTTCATGCGGGTCGTGAGGCCCGACATCGACTTTCCGGAGTCCCCTCACCCCTCAGATGCGCAACTGACCGCACGCGCCCGCACGAACCTTGACGCGCTGGTCGCCGCGGGTGCGCTCGTGCCGGACCGGCAGGCGCAGTTCTACGTGTACCGGATGGCGCGCGCCGGCCGCCGCGTCGCCGGCCTCGTGTGCTGCGTCGATGTGGCGGACTACCGAACCGGCTCGATCCGCCGTCATGAGCACACGCGCCCGGACAAGGAAGCTGACCGCGTGCGGCACATCGTGGCGCTGGGTGCGCACGCGGAGCCCGTGCTGCTGGCCGCGCCCCGGGTGGAGGCGCTTGCCCGCCAGCTGCTGCGTGACATGAACGACCGGCCGCTCGTGCACTTCGCGGCGCGCGATGGGGTCACCCACTCGCTGTGGTCCGCCCACGATCCGGAGCCGTACCTCGAGATGTTCCGGGCCGTCGAGCGCGTGTACATCGCCGATGGGCATCACCGCAGCGCAGCCGCAGACATTGCGGAGCGCGAGTGGCGTGCGCGCGGCCTGCCGTCGGAGGGAAACGGTCCGGGTTCGTTTCCTGCGGTGATCTTCCCCGCCGAGGAACTTCTGATCATGCCCTACCACCGCCTCGTGCGCACCCTTGGCGGCATGGCACCGGCCGAGTTCAGGGACGCGTGCACGGCGCATGGCGTGTCCTGGCGGCGCCTGTGCGACGGCGAGAACGCGCTTCCTGACCTTCGGGGCGATCTCGGCGTGCGGCTGCGTGACGGATGGTGGCGCGCCACGCTGCCTCCGTGCGAGGGCTCGCCCCTCGAGCGGCTCGATGTCTCCCGCCTCTCGGCCACCGTGCTCGCTCCAGTGCTCGGCATCCGCGACGAGCGCACGGATGCGCGCATGGCGTTCCTCGGCGGTGTCGGCGCGGACCGGCTCGACGCGGAAGTCGAGCGTGGCCATGCGGATGCCGCGTTCGCGATGAGGGCCACCGACATGGATGACCTGATGGCGATCGCGGACCGTGACGAGGTCATGCCCCCGAAGTCGACCTGGTTCGACCCGAAGATCAGGAGCGGGCTCTTCATGCACCGCTTCGCAGCCGCCGGCCATCCCGCCGCCGATCCGCAGTGGAGGTCCCCATGACGCAGACAGAACGCACGCCGGCGGTCGCCGCCGTGCGCGTGCTCGTGACCGATGCCTTCGACGCTGCAGCGGCCGAGACGCTGCGGGAGTCGGGCTTTGACGTGATCCGCAATCCGATGCTCGATGACGACACGATCGCGGCAGCGGTGCGCGACCTGCAGCCGCAGGCGATCGTGACGAGGTCAGTGCGCCTCGGGGACGAGGCGATGCGCGCCTCGAGCCAGCTCGCGCTGGCGATCTGCGCGGGCAGCGACACCCGGTGCGTCGATCTCGATGCCGCGAGCCGGCTGGGCGTGCTCGTCTCCCACTGCCCCGGCCGCAATGCAGCCGCCGTCGCCGAGCTTGCGTGGGGCCTGATCCTCGCCTGCGACCGGCGCATTCCCGACCAGGCCGCGGATGTCCGAGCCGCACGCGCCGAGGAGACGCGCTACGCGGACGCCTCGGGCCTTGCGGGCAGGACGCTCGGCATCGTCGGGCTCGGGCAGGTCGGCCAGGAGATCGCGCGCCGCGGGCTTGCGTTCGGGATGCACGTGGTCGCGTGGAGCAAGCACATCACCGAGGACCGCTGCGATGCGCTCGGCATCGACTTCTGCGCCAACCTGGTGAACCTCGCGAAGCTCGCCGATGTGGTCAGCGTCAGCGTGACCGGAAACGAGGAGACGCGCGGGCTCCTCGGCGACAAGTTCCTCAACGCGCTCCGGCCGGGGGCGATCGTCGTGAACACCAGCCGCGGGCACGTATGCGACGAGGCCGCGCTGCTGCACGCGGTGCGTGACCGCGGAATCCGGGCGGGGCTCGACATCTTCGCGAGCGACCCGGAGGGCCGCACCGGCACGGAGCGCTCGCTCGCGGCGGAGCCGGGCGTCTACGGGACCTTCAGGATCGGCGACCGCACGGAGCAGGCTCGCCTGTCGATTGACGCCGAGGTCGTGCGGATCCTGCGCGCCTGGCACGCCGACGGCACGGTGCTCAACTGCGTCAATGTCGCGGAGCACACCGCGGCCTCTGCGGTGCTCATGGTGCGCCACGAGAACCGGCCTGGTGTGCTTGCGCGCATCTTCGATGTGCTCGGGAAGGCAGCCATCAACGTCGAGCAGATGGACAACCAGATCAGCGCGGGCGGCACCGCCGCCGTCGCGCGCGTCTTCACGGCGACGCAGCCGTCCGCGCAGGTGGTGTCCGCGATACGCGCCTGCCCGCACGTGCTCGGCGTGACCGCCTCGCCGCTGCGGCGCTAGCGCGCGATCTCATCTGCCGTCGGGCAGCGGCGTGAGCGTGATGTCGCGGAACTCGATCCACGCACCCTCGGACTGCAGCGCGATCCTGCCGGGAACCACCTTGCAGCCCGTGGCGCGGTTCTTGAGCGATCCATTCACGTACAGCTCGAGCACCGGACCATCCACCACGATGCGGTAGCGATTCCACTCGCCGAGCGGCCGCTCGCTGCTGGTGCCCTCCATCGCCGTATGGCGGCCGCTGGTGCGTGCCGCATCTGTGACCATCGGGAAATCCCCGATGTTCCAGATGTCGCCCGCGCGCCCGCTCATCAGCTGCGCCTCCATCGATTCTGGCCAGACCTGGTCGGGCGGCTGGACCCGCAGCAGAACGCCGGAGTTGCCCGCACCCTTGGCGGGATCGAAGCGCCACTCGAGCTCGAGGATGAAGCTCGTGTAGGCCGCGTCCGTGGCGATGTAGCCCGCGGGCACGCCAGAGCAGCGCAGCACCCCGCCGGACACGGTCCACGTGAGCGCCGGGTCGCCGCCAGGCAGGAAAGGCGTCCAGCCGGACAGGTCCTTGCCGTTGAACAGCGCAACCTGGCGCTGCGTCGCCTTCGCGGCAGCCGGAGGCTCGCGGTCACGCGCCCCGTTCGCGCCGGTCGAGCATCCGAGGAGCGCTGCAACCGCAGCGCAGAGCGCCGCGGTAACTCGAACCGTGACGTGTGCAGCGCCGGGCACGCTGCGGCCCGCGCGGGTGGTGCAGATCGTGTCGCGGACTTGGCGCATCAGGCGCCGCCCTTGGCCGATCCGCGTGTGCGCAGCGTGCTGCGGCGGGTCCGGAGCTCCTGCTCGGCCGCAAACCAGTTCTCGTGCTCGGTGCCACCGTGCTTGAGCCAGCGCAGGTACGCGTGGTGCGCGATTTCCTCCTGCGAGGGATCGCGGATCGCCAACGGCGCTGCAGCCACGCGTACAGGGGTTTCGCCGCGCGCCGCCCGCCGGGCCACCGGCTTCCCGCGAGACCAGCGCGACACGCCCTTCGCCGGCCCGCGTCCGCCCTGCACGGACGCGCGGCGCGAGCCTGAGGCGGACGCGCCGCGCGAGACCGCCTTGCTGGAGCGGGGCGAGCTGGCGCTGCCCTTGGATGCCGGGCGTGCGGCTGCCTTGCGACTTGACTTGGCCATGGTGGACTCCTCTGCTTTCGGTGCGTGCCATGCACGGACTGCGCAGGCAGCTCGGAGGCTACCGCGCCGAACGGCCATGACCGGGTTCATCGAGCGCTCTGCGGCCGAACGGGATCTCCATCAGGTGCCGGGTTGTCGCGTACATGAGGCTGCCCATGCGGCCCACCGCCTGCAGCGCCGCTGGATCGATCTTCCCGGCCTGGTCGAGGACTGCCTCGGAGATGTGCACATGCACCACATCGCCGATCACGATGTTGGCGCCTGAGGATGCACCGGGCGCGAGCCTCATCACCTGCCTCGTCCGGCACTCGAACGCGATGGGACTCTCGCCGACCCTTGGGGCCCGCACCACAGTCCCGGTGACTGGCGTGAGCCCGCTCAGCGCAAACTCGCTCGCGTCCGGAGGCAGCTCCTCGCCCGCCGCGACAACCTGCCTGACGATCGGCTCGGTCGCCACGCTCACCGTGAACTCGCCGGAGCCGCCATCGACCGCGGGCAGGCAGTTGCGGAGCGTGTCCTTGTCGGAGCCGTCGTCGCGGTTCGCCGGGCAGAACATCAGCGTCATCGGCTCGCTGCCGCACGCGCTGAAGAAGGAGAAGGGCGCGAGGTTCAGGAAGCGCCCGCAGGCAGATCGCGTGCCGACCACGGCAATGGGCCTCGGCACGACCGCACCGATGAGCAGCCGGTAGCGCTCTGGGGGCGACAGGCGGGCCGGGTCGATCTCCATCGCCGCGAATCTACGCGTGGCGGCGCCGCACGAGGCATGCGCTAGCCTCCCCACCCAAGCGCATGTCAGAGGCATACGAGTTCGACCTCCTCGTGATCGGCAGCGGGCCCTCGGGCCAGCGCGCCGCGGTGCAGGCCGCGAAGCTCGGGCGGCGCGTTGCCCTCGTCGAACGCCGTCGCGGGGTCGGAGGCGTGTCGCTTCACCTGGGCACGATCCCGTCGAAGACCTTTCGCGAGGCGGTGATGAGCGTGCGCGGCGAGGCCGCGATGCAGGCGATGGAGATCGCCGGGATCGATCCCGTGCGTCCGACGATGGAGATGCTGCTGCGCCGCGTCGAGCACGTGATGTCCGAGGAGGGCCGCGTGATCCGAGACCAGCTGCTGCGCAACGACGTGACGCTCATCAGCGGATCCGCGAGCTTTGTCGATGCGCACACGCTCCTTGTCGAGGGGCTCTCCGGGGAGCGGCGCATCACCGCT
This sequence comes from Phycisphaerales bacterium, assembly GCA_044234825.1. Lineage (GTDB taxonomy): Bacteria > Planctomycetota > Phycisphaerae > Phycisphaerales > SM1A02 > ZLKRG44. Next base: position 3,974 of record JBIIIL010000057.1, on the reverse strand, counting down.
GACCGCATCCTGATCGCCACCGGCACGCATGCGCGCGTCCCGCCGGGCTGCACCACCGACGGCTCCGTGATCTTCACGAGCGACGACATCGTGTCGCTGCGAACCCTTCCACGCGCGCTGATCGTGGTCGGTGGCGGCGTGATTGGCGTGGAGTACGCGTCGATGTTCGCGCAACTGGGCACGCAGGTCACGCTGATCGAGGCGCACGACCGGCCCGTGTCCTTCATGGACCAGGAGACTGTCGACGAGTTCATGCACGAGCTCCGCGAGCGCAAGGTGATCTTCCGCTGCGGCGAGGCCGTGTCCTGCATCAGCGCGCCGGAGAGCGGCGGCTCCGCACGAGCCGTCGTCGAGCTTCAGAGCGGCAAGCGAATCGTCGGGGACTGCGTGCTTGTGTCGGCTGGCCGGCAGGGCGCGGTCGAGGGCCTGAATCTCGAGGCAGCTGGCCTGACGGCGAGCGAGCGAGGCCTCATCAAGGTGGACTCGTTCTTCAGGACGCCCGTGCCGCACATCTACGCGACGGGCGACATCATCGGGTTCCCCGCGCTTGCCGCGACCAGCGCCGAGCAGGGCCGCGTCGCCGCGTGCCACATGTTCGGCGAGCCTGTGGCCGAGATCGGGGACCGCTATCCGCTGGGCATCTACGCGATTCCCGAGCTCTCTGCGGTGGGCGCCACCGAGGAGCAGCTCACGAAGGACCGCATCCCCTACGAGATTGGCGTCGCCCGATACGCGGAGACGGCGCGCGGGCAGATCAGCGGCGCATCGAGCGGATTCCTGAAGCTGCTCTTCCACCGCACGGAGCGCACGCTGCTGGGGGTGCACATCTGCGGCGCGAGCGCAACCGAGCTGGTGCACATCGGCCAGGCGGTGATGGGTCTCGGCGGCGGGCTCGACTACCTGCTCTCGACGGTCTTCAACTACCCGACATTCGCCGAGTGCTACAAGATGGCGGCGCTCAACGCATCCAACAAGTTGCGGGACGAGTAGCGGTCACTCCGCAACCTGCGGGGCCGGCAGGTTGCGCACCCAGATGTTGCGGAAGCGGATCGGATCGCCATGGTCCTGCAGCCGGATCGGGCCCTTCGACTCGTGCGGCGCATAGGTCGCGCGCGCGGCATGCGCGGTGCGGCCGAGCATGGCCACATGATCCTGCACCAGGACCCCGTTGAAGAGGACTGTCATGTAGGCGGGACTCTGAAGCGCACCATCGGCCGAGAAGCGCGGCGCCCTGAAGACGATGTCGTACGCGTTCCACTGGCCGAGCGGGAGGCATGCGTTCACCATGGGCGGGTACTGGCCGTAGAGCGCACCCGCCATGCCGTCGGGATAGGTCTCGTTGCCGCTTGAGTTGAGGATCTGCAGCTCATACATGCCCATGAAGAAGACGCCGCTGTTGCATCCCTTCTGCCCTTGGCAGGCGGTGCCCTCGGGGACCATCCACTCGATGTGCATCTGCACATCGCCGAAGCTGTCCTTGGTCTGGATGTCACCAGCGCCTGGCTTGACTTCGAGCACTTCGTCCTTGACGGTCCAGCCCGCTGCCTTGCCTCCCCCGGCCACCCAGTTTCCGAGACCGCTGCCGTCGAACAGGATTGCGGCATCGTGAGGCGCAACTCCCGTGCCGCATCGATCACCGGGAAGCCAGACCTTCGGTGGCTGAGGGCGGGTGGTGTCGTGGACGGGGTACTTGAACGAGGGACCCTGCTGCAGGGCGGTTGCCGCCGCGCTCAGCCCCGCGCCGAGCGCAATCACCCACAGGAGGAGGCTCCGGATCGGCCCTCGATGGCCGCGAATGCGGCTTGAGGCGGTCACGGCGGTCGACGACCCTGCACGGTGGTGGATGGCGCTCATCGCCCAGAGTGTCCGAGCGCAGAGCGCGTCGTGTCAATTGGCGGGTAACCCGAGTCTCAAACTGGCGCATAAGTCCTGAATCAAAATCCCCCGCCCGACTCGGGGAATCGCGGATGATGTGCCTTGCGCAAGTCGGTGGGTGGGTCATAGTTGCGCTGCGTCTGGAGAGAGGGATCAAGGGAGACGCTGTCCCTACTTCCCCTTTGAGGTCCTCCCATGACGATCCGTCTTTCAACCCGACTTTTCTCCGGCTGTGCCGCCCTGCTGTGCGCCGCTGCTGCGCACGCAGGAATCATCGGCTCCCAGACCTACACCGACTCGAGCAATGACATTCAGCCGGGAATCGCCACCGGCGACGGAACGCTCGATCTCCTGAGCATGGAGGTCTCGAACACCGCGACGGACGTGGTCTTCCGGCTCACCGTCAACGGCAACCTGAACGGCACCGACTGGGGCAAGTTCATGATCGGCATTTCGACTGGCGGTACCGGCAGCACCGCCGGCAACGGCTGGGGTCGGCCGATCAGCATGACCACTGGGCTCGGCGGCATGGACTTCTGGATCGGGTCGTGGGTGGATGGTGGCGGCGGCTCGCAGCTTTGGAACTACAACGGTGCGAGCTGGTCTGGTCCGGGTGGCCTGTCGAGCTTCTCGTTCTCCGGCAACCAGATCACCTACACCGCCAGCCTCTCGTCGCTGGGCCTCTCCGTCGGCGACACCTTCTACTTCGACGCGTTCAGCTCGGGCGGCGGTTCCACCGACTCCGCGATCGACGCGCTGGCTAACCCCGGCGTGTCGGTGACCGACTGGGGCACCCCCTACAGCTCGACCAGCACCTTCTCGTACACCGTGATCCCAGCGCCCGGCGCGATTGCGCTGATCGGCCTTGCTGGTGGGCTCATGGCTCGCCGCCGCAGGCGCTGAGCCGAACGTCCATCGAGACCTCAAACACCAGCCCCGGTGCGAGCCCCGCTCGTACCGGGGCTATTCTTTTTGCATCGCCCCTCGCATGAGGATCCTCGGACTTTCCGCGTTCTTCCATGACAGCGCAGCCGCCCTCGTCGAGGATGGCCGCATCGTGGCAGCAGCCGAGGAGGAGCGCTTCAGCCGGCGCAAGCACGACGAGCGGTTCCCGGCGCAGGCCGCCGCATGGTGCATCGCCCAGGCCGGCATCGCTCCGCAGCAGCTCGATGCGGTTGTCTTCTACGAGAAGCCGCTCATCAAGTTCGAGCGGCTGCTCGAGACGTCGCTGGCATTCGCGCCACGCGGGTTCCGTGCATTCCTTGCGGCGATGCCACCATGGCTGCAGCGGAAGCTGCACCTGCCGCGCGAGATCGACGCGGGCCTCGGCGGCGCCTACGACGGCCCGATCCTCTTCGCTTCGCACCACGAGTCGCACGCCGCGAGCGCGTTCTTCCCGAGCCCATTCGGGCGTGCGGCGATCCTGACGCTTGACGGCGTCGGCGAGTGGGCCACCGCGGCGTGGGGCACGGGCCACGGCTCGTCCATGCGGCTTCACGAGGAGATGCGATTCCCGCACTCTCCGGGGCTCCTGTACAGCGCCTTCACCGGCTACTGCGGGTTCCGGGTCAACAGCGGCGAGTACAAGCTGATGGGCCTTGCTCCCTACGGAGAGCCGCGATTCGTCGACCTCATCCTCGAGCGCATCATCCGCCTGAATGACGATGGCTCGTTCTGGATGGACCAGAGGTACTTCCGGTACTGCCATGGGCTGACCATGACGAGCCCGCGCTTCCACGCGCTCTTCGGCGGCCCGCCGCGCGCACCTGAAAGCGCACTGACCCAGCGCGAGATGGACATCGCCGCGAGCATCCAGCACGTGCTTGAGGAGATCGTGATCCGGATGGCGCAGCATGTGCATCGCCGCACCGGAGAGCGCAACTTGTGCCTCGCGGGAGGCGTGGCGCTCAACTGCGTGGCCAACGGCCGCCTGCTTCGCGAGGGTCCCTTCGAGCGGCTTTGGATCCAGCCAGCGGCAGGTGACGCCGGCGGTGCGATTGGCGCTGCGCTGTCGCACTGGCACCTGACGCTCGGCAATCCGCGCGAGCCGGTGCCGTCGGATGCGCAGCATGGATCGCGCCTCGGACCTGCATTCGGGG
>JBIIIL010000272.1:0-3136 GCA_044234825.1 Phycisphaerales bacterium | reverse complement strand
TGGGGCCGGAGATCGGCGTCGCCAGCACCAAGGCCTTCACGGGCCAGGTGATGACGGCGGCGATGCTCGCGCTCTTCATCGGCCGGCGCCGATACCTGAGCCAGGAGTACGTGGGGCGGATGCTCGGCGAGCTCGCGGCCATCCCGGACAAGATCCAGCGCGTGGTCGACGCGAGCGACACGGTCAGGTCGATCGTCGCGAAGCATGTCGAGCGCGAGAACTGGCTCTTCCTCGGCCGCGGCATCAACTACCCCGTGGCGCTCGAGGGTGCGCTCAAGCTCAAGGAGATCTCCTACATCCACGCGGAGGGCATGCCTGCCGCGGAAATGAAGCATGGCCCGATTGCGCTCATCGATTCCGGCATGCCCGCGGTGTTCATCGCGACGCGCAACAGCCAGTACGAGAAGGTGCTCTCGAACATCGCGGAGGTGCGCAGCCGCGGCGGCCACATCATCGCGGTGGCGACGGAGGGCGATGCCCACATCGCCAGCGTCGCGCAGGATGTCATCTACGTGCCCGACGCGCCCGAGCAGCTCCAGCCCATGGTCAACGTGGTGCCGCTGCAGCTGCTGGCCTACCACGCCGCCGTGATGCGCGGCAAGGACGTCGACAAGCCAAGGAATCTCGCCAAGAGCGTCACTGTGGAGTGAGCGGCCGGCTCGGGTGCCCGCCCCTCAGGCCCCATGGGGAGGCGCAGGGGGTGGGCTGGTGCCTGGTCGCGGCTGCCGGGATGAATCCCGCGCGCCGGGTGCGGCGAAGCCATGGCCATGACCCCCTCATTCCGGAACATGCTGATTGGCGCCGCGCTCGCTGTCGCGGGTGTGGCGTGCGCCCAGACCGCGCCCCAGACCCCCGAACTCGCCCAGAAGTGGAAGGACAAGTCCTTGTTCAACATCCCGGTCAACGCCCTCGACGGATCGCCCGCCAAGCTGGACCAGTACGCGGGCAAGGTGGTGCTCGTCGTCAACTGCGCGAGCAAGTGCGGCTACACCCGGCAGTACGCCGGCCTGCAGAAGCTCTGGGACGAGTACAAGGACAAGGGGCTCGTCGTGATCGGCTTCCCGTCGAATGATTTCGGTGGGCAGGAGCCGGGCACTGCCGAGGAGATCGCCACCTTCTGCTCGAAGAACTACGGCGTCACGTTCCCGATGATGGCCAAGTGCCAGACGAAGGCTGGCGACGGGCAGAGCCCCGTGTACGAGTTCCTCGGCACTCGCACCGGCAAGCTGCCTGGCTGGAACTTCTGCAAGTACCTCGTGGGCACCGATGGCCAGCCGATCTCGTTCTACGCGAGCGGCACGGGTCCGGACTCCGACGAGCTGCGCAAGGCGATCGACGCGGCCCTCGCGGCGGCGTCTGCTGCACCGGCCGCACCTGCCGCGCCGACTACTCCTGCGGCACCTGCCTCGCCGGCGCCACCGAAATCAGGCGCCTGACGCCCCACGTCAGGTCAAGCGCCCACGCTGCGGCGCACAGCAGGGCTGCGTCCTGCGCGGTCATCGCGCCGATGGCGGTGGCCGCCGCCACCACGGCGATCATGGGACGCGAATTCTCCTCGAGCATCGCGCCGACGCGGGCCGCATCCCGCGACGAGTGCGTGCCCTGCAGGTAGCACGCGGCCCATCCCGCAAGCCACCGCCCGTCCTCTGCGATCAGCGCGAAGATCGCAGCGGCCCACACGAAGTCCCACGAGAACGGGTCGATGCTCGCCACAGTGATCGCCACGGTCGCCGCGGTCAGCGCATCGATGGTGGCTCCGCGCCACGCTCGGGAAGGGGCAGGTGCAGCCTCGCTGACATCCGGTGGCGCGAGCCAGCGTCCGACCAGCGGAGCGCACGCGCATGCTGCGCACACCGCGCCGACGGCTGCGAACATCGCAGCGGCGGGTGCGCCGCCCGCGGAGCCGTTGTCGCCGGCGGCGCCGAGGCGCATCATGACGATCGCCGACACCAGCACGCATGCGGCGACCGGCAGGCACCAGGCGCCCGCATGCGCCACGAGCGTGCCACCCGCACCGTCGCAGCGGCGCGCGGCCCGCCATGCCGCGGCGGTGGGGAACGTCGCGCCAGTCGCGCATGCGGCCGCTGCGCAGGTCGAGGCGACCTCGTCGGCGCCGACCCACATGCGCATGGCGATGTAGGCGAGCAGTGCGGGGATCGTCACGCTCCAGGCGACAGTCGCGGCGATCACGGTCGGCGCTGCAACCGCATGCAAGGGCTCGCTGTCGTGCGGCACGCCAACGCCGCGCAGCCTGGGCCAGCACAGCACCATGACGATTGCGCCGAGGATGGCGGCCGTCATGCGCCGAGGCTGCGCGAACGCATGAGCGGCAGATGCGACGGCATCCTGTGCACGCTGAAGCCCAGCTGCCGCATCGGGACCCGCTGCGCCAGCCACTGCATCCGCTCGCATGCGAGCCTCGGCGCTCTCGAGTGCCGCGGCCTCTGGCGAGCCTGCAGGGACGCCGGTGATCAGGCGCGCATGCATGGCCGGATCGATGCGACCGAGCAGTGCGGGGCCGAGTGCCGTGGCGACCGCCAGGCCGGACAGGATCGCCCATGCGGAGATCGCGTCCCGGGCATCCTGCCGCGGCTTGGCCACGCGCAGCAGGAGGCACAGGCCGGCTGCGGCCAAGGCGAGAATCGCGATGCCAATGGCGGCGTCACTCATGAGGGGAAGCTCCCGTGGGTCGCCGTACAGTAGTGCGTCCATGATGGCCCAACGCATGCGTCGCGCGATCTGCGCGCTCTCGACCGCCCTCGCCCTGCTCGGGACCGCATCGGGCGCCCGCGCCGACCGCTTCGCGGAGGCGCTCGCGATCGTGCCGGCCGATGCGATCAGCGTGGTTGCCGTGCCGAGCCTCGGCGCAGCGGGCGCAGACATCGAGCAGCTCATCGACCGCATGGGCCGCGCTGAGACGGTCGTGGGGGGCAAGCCGGTCGAGCAGCTCAAGGGACTGCTCGGGGTGACGGCCGGCTTCGACGAGACAGGGTCCATGGTGGCGTGGTTTGCGCGGGACCGGTCGCTGTGCCTGGCCGTGCCATCGAGCGATCCCGCCGCATTCATCGCGGCGAATCTCAAGCCGGGCGAGGGTGGCGCATCGGCATTCGCGGGGCGCGCGGTCCATGCGCGTGCG
>JBIIIL010000056.1:0-12035 GCA_044234825.1 Phycisphaerales bacterium | reverse complement strand
CCGCCGTGCACGACTTGACCGCGGTCGCGCTGGTGGAGCCGTAGCCGTCGCTGTCGCTGTCGGTGTAGTACGAGGTCGAGTCCGAGGCCTCGCTGTCGGCGTTCGCCTCGCCGTCGCAGTCGTTGTCGACGCCATCGTTGGCACAGGTCTCGGGGGCGCCGGGGTACACCGAGGTGCTGGCGTCGTTGCAGTCGCCTCCGGTCGAGGTCATGCCCGCGGACACGCCGGCCAAACTCACCGGGTTGGTGCCGCTGCTCGAGGCGGTCGTCGGCGTGGTGGCCGAACCCGCGCCGTAGCCGTCGCCGTCAGAGTCGGTGTAGAACGACGCGAAACTCACCCCGTGCAGCGTGATCGTGGCGGTGAACGTTCCGCCGCCCGCCGTGTAGCCGTTCCCGAGCCAGACTCGATACGCGGGGTTCGCGGTCAGGTCGATGCTGGAGGTCAGGTTGATGGGGCCGCCGACGAGCGGTACCGCGGTTTCGCTGCTCTGCGGGCCCCAGTACTTGCGATTTGCGGTGACGGCGACGAAGTTGCCCCAGTACCCGCCGATCTGCGCGAGGCCGTTTTGCGGGCTGTCGGTCGGTGCGGCCGAGGTCGGCGTGACAACAAGGGTAAGGTCGGCGGAGTAGGAATCGCCGGAGACGGCGGTGAGGTTGATGCTCGCGCCCGTTAACGTCCCGGTGAGCGACGGCACCTGAACGAAGCCTGCAGCAGCGAACGACCTGCTCGAAAGCGTGACGGTCACGTCGGCCGCGGCGTGGCCAGAGAGCGCGAGGGAGCTGACGGCGACGCATGCGGAGAGTGGAATCTTCATTTGTCGAAACTCGAGTCTCCACCGCATCTGGACCGGCACAGTCCGGATACAAGTGGCCGGGAACAGAAAGCCGCAACGAAAGGTGTGTCGGCGCCGGGAACACACGCGGACCGAGCAGTGGGCTAACAGCCACTGCAGTAGATCGATGCTCGGGGGATGGGGTCAACGGGAAACCCGCGCATTCCCAGTTTGGAATCGGAGCGGAGTTCGTGAATCTTGCTTGCAGTGCGCGTTCGCCTGGGAAAACTGCCTCGCGAGTCTGCATCAGCTTCCGAACGAACAGGCCGGACCCGAATGGACCTGCCGCCGCCGGGAAGTCAGGCAGCGGAATGTCATGGCTGCAGCGGCAAACTGCGCAAGTTACCTCGCGCAGCGTGCTTCAGCTCCCCGATCTCGAATCGCCTCCACGGCATGCGTCAGGGAGCGTGCGGTCGATCCTCCGTCCCGAACGTCGACGCTCAAGCCCGGGGTCGGAATCAACCGTCGGTGGCACTGGCGCCATCTACGGGGTCAGGCAGCGGCGTGCGATGATGGCTTCGGCGCCCCCTCGGGGCGTACGGTGCACAAGGACCGTGATCGAGCTGCCGCTATCGCCCCTCAGTGCGCGCGACCATTCGTCAGCATCCGCCACACCACCGCGAACTTTCACATCAACCGGGCCCGCCCGGTGCTCGTGCAGCGTGGTGCGGATGTCATCGAGTCTCGCGGGCATGGTTGCGACAATGTCCCACGTGCGCCACCAGGGGGATTGGCGAACAGCCGCCAGGTCGCACGCTGGCGCATCGGTGCACAGCCCGAGTCCCGGATGCACTTCAGCCAACCCGAGCGTGTGCGCCGCAGCCGAGAGCAGCCCGCTTCGCTCAAGCGAGGGATCCGGTTCGGCCACGATTCGGCTCCATGCGGCGGCCGTCGGCCAGTTCGAGTCACCGCGGCCCGAAGTCCACGCGGGTGGTCCTGCGAACTCAAGCGGGGCCAATCCTTGGCGCAGCAGCACCGCCCGTGCAGCGTGGGAGGACCGGCCGCACGCGGGATCGGGAACCGCCAGCGCTCCGGTACAGAGCACCGCCTGCGTGAGCGAGCCGGCACGCGAGAGCACCACGAGTTCGCTCCCCGCAGGGCGCGCCTCCAGCGGTACGTCAGTGCCCGGCCCGAGCTTGACCATCAAGCCCGTGTGATGCGCGGCAAGTTCCCGAAGCACCTCAGGTCCAGGATCGAGCGCATGCCATCCATGTCGGCGCGCCCCAGTCGACTCCTCACGGCGCGACGGGTCGATGTGCGCCAGGGGAGCATCAGACCGCCACGTTCGCACATCCGCCACGTGCACGTGAACGTTCGCATTTCGGGCAGCCATCCACGCCCGCTCGGTGCGCATGTCTGCGCCTTCGACGCGGCCATCGAGTGCGAGCGTGAAGTGCGCAAGGTCTGCCCCTGTGCCACAGCAGTAGTCGATGAGCAGGGGTCCGCTCAGGCAAGGTCCGCGGCTCGCATCGCCTGCAGCCACAGCCAATGAGCGCGTGGCCCGATCGTGCAATGCCGCGACGGCAGATGCGGCGCGCTGCGCCTTCCACTGCGCCGAAAGGTCGTCGCTGGCCTGGGCAGCGCCGGCGCGGTCGCACCAGAATGCGTCAGCGGACGCAATGCGTCCGCGAAGCGCTGCGCGTGCGGTCACGAGTTCGATGGCGGCGGACACAAGTCCGGCATCTGCACTCTTGCGCCAACGCGTGACATCCGCGGCGGTCAGCGGGTGGTCGTCCAGCGCTGAGGCCATTGCTTCAACGAGGCGCGCAGACTGAGGCTGGGCGAGTTGCTCGAGTAGCGCGACTGAGATCATCGGGTGACCTTCAGCGTGACCGGCACTGGCTAGATCGACCTGACGAGCTGGGAACGGTCAATGCCGAGCGCAATCAGTTGCGGCTCGACCTGCTCGAGGAATCGCCGACCGTCAGTCACGTAGCCCGCCGTCGGCGGCACATCCGGTGCGAGCCTCGCGAAGAAGCGGTTGAGCCGGGCCATGCGCAGTTCCCGCACGTACTTGGCCACCATCGATGCCAACGCGATGGGCAGGTGCCGCTCTTCCCCGCCTACCTCGAACGACGCCACGATGGTGCGTCCGTCTCGCTCGAACCGGTACTCGGAACGCAACTCGTCCTCATGGAGGATCGCAAGGCGCGCGCCTCCAAAGCAGCGGCGAAGGTCGTCGGCGTAGCGCATTCGCCCTCCCTGGCGGTCGAAGGCCAAGCGCACAGGGCGGGAGCCATGCCGATCGAGAAGGTCCGCAGCCATCTGCGCGGCGTGCGCGAAGGGAATGCTCGGCTTGGTGAGGCCCCGGCTTGCGTCGGCGTTGAGCTGCGCAGGCGTGATGGCGGTGCACATCAGTTTAGCGGGGGTGATGCCTGCCGAGTTGCAGGCTCTCCGCAGCATCGCCGAAGCCACGGAGATCTCGTCCTCCGAGCATGCGCAGGGGAGCTGGATCCCATCGGCCTCGCAGGCTGACGTCGACTGGACGTCAGGCACTGCCTGAGTGCCGCAGCGGAGCGCCGCATCCAGCGCATCCTCATCCTTCGGCGCAGAACCGCACAGTGCAGCGGTCGCCGCCAGCACGCCGCGCTCAATCGCATGAAGGGGATGCGCGCGCGCATCGCGCGTGCCCTTCAGCGACTTGCTGTCCGCGATCGCCACCCGCCCGCGACGGTCCTTGCGTGTGCGGCACACCCCCTTCGAGAGGGCCTGCCAGAGGTCGAGCGGTTGTGCTGGATCGCCATCCGGCACGAGCCATGCTGATGCTGCCACGCACATTGGTCCGAGCAGGGGGCCGTAGCCCGCCTCGTCGAATCCCGCGTAGAGCATCATCGGGAGGATTGTGGCACGGCAGCCCCCAACTGTCGATGGCGGCTGGATGGGCGGGTCGCCCACGGCAAGGGGGCCTGCACCTCCCGTTCCTAGACTCCGGCAATGGTTTCCGCCCGGCGCAGGATCCTTGTCGCAATGTCAGGAGGTGTCGACTCTTCGGTCGCCGCTGCGATGCTTGCGCGCGAAGGGCACGAGGTGATCGGGTGCTTCATGCGCCACGGGGGCGAGGAGGGGATCTCCACGGAGGGTGATGCAGGCGCATCCTGTCATTCAGGCGCCGCCACCCACGAAGGAAGTGCCACACGCGGCATGCGTACGACATCGCTGCCCGTGATCGATCCCGTGCGCCTCTCCTCGCGCGGATGCTGCTCTGTCGAGGATGCGCAAGATGCACGGCTTGTCGCGGCGCACCTGGGCGTCAAGTTCTACGTGGTGAACTTCCGCGACGACTTTCGCCGCATCATCGACTACTTCGTCGACGAGTACCGCGCGGGACGCACGCCCAACCCGTGCATCCGCTGCAACGATTGGATCAAGTTCGGCAAGCTTGCCGGATACGCGGACATGCTCGGCTGCGACTCGGTCGCCACCGGCCACTACGCGCGGATGATCCAGGTGGATGGGACAGCCCGGCTTCGCCGCGGCGTCGACGCGACGAAGGACCAGTCCTACGTGCTGTTTGGCGTCGAGCCCACGATGCGTGCGCGCATGGAGCTTCCGGTCGGTGCGCTGCCCAAGACCCGCGTACGCGATCTCGCTGGAGAGTTTGGCCTTCCTGTGCAGCACAAGCCTGACTCGCAGGACATCTGCTTCGTGCCCGACGGCGACTACGCGTCATTCGTGGAGCGTCAGGACCGCGCGATCGCCAGCCCCGGACCGTTCGTCGACCGGGACGGCAACGTGCTCGGCACGCACGAGGGGCATCACCGCTACACGGTGGGGCAGCGCCGCGGCATCCGCATCGCCGACCGCGACCCCTGGTACGTGATTGGGAAGGATCCCGCATCAAACACCGTGACCCTCGGCCGCGAGACCGACCTGCTTGCCCACGGATGCTGCGCCGATGGCGCCGTGTGGCATGCCGACGCCGGCGATGGCTGGGTCAAGTGCATGGCGCAGGTGCGTGCGCACGGCGAGGCGCTGCCCGCACGCGTGCGGCGCGCCGAGAGCGGCAGCGGGCACGCGGACCGAATCGAGGTCGAGTTCACCGTGCCCCAGCGTGCGGTGGCCCGGGGGCAGGCCGTGGTGTGTTACGAGGGCGACCGCGTCCTCTGCGGCGGCTGGATCAACAGCGTGCGCTGAGCCACCCGCGGTGCGTGCGCGCGCCGGGGCAGGCGGCGCGATGCGCGTCGGCAGCGCGATCGCGAGAATTGCCAGGTCCGACCGTCTCAGCCGACCTTGGCCGGCTTCGCGTGCCGCTTCGGGAACACCACGCTGAGAATCATGCTGCCGCCGATCACGGCCACGATGAAGGTCAGCGACCAGCCGATCGGGAAGTGGCCCTCCCAGCTTGCCGGATACCAGCTCGGCGGCATCGTCATCTTGATGCCGACGAACGTGAGCACGATGCCAAGGCCGTACTTCAGCAGGTGGAACTTGTCCGCCGCGCCGGCGAGCAGGAAGTAGAGGCTGCGCAGGCCGAGGATCGCGAAGGTGTTGCTGGTGAACACGATGAACGGCTCGCGCGTGATCGCGAAGATCGCAGGAACGCTGTCCACCGCGAAGATGATGTCGCTGACCTCGATCATGGCGAGCGCGACAAAGAGGGGAGTGCCCACCCAGCGCAGCGCCCTGCTCCCGCCGCCCGCGGGATCCTCGGCCTCCTCCTTGACGAAGAACCGCTGCCCGTGGAACTTGGGCGTCAGCGGGATCCAGCGCCGCAGCAGCCTCAGCACCGGGTTCTTCTCGGGGTCCGCCTCGCGCTCCGGCGCGAACATGATCTTGAGGCCGGTGAAGATGAGGAACACCCCGAAGATGATGACGACCCACTTGTACTGGATGAGCGCCGCGCCGATCGCGATGAAGATCGCCCTAAAGGCAAGCGCGCCGAGGATCCCGTAGAAGAGGACACGGTGCTGGAGGTGCTGCGGGATCGCGAAGAACCCGAAGATCACCACGAACACGAACATGTTGTCGACCGAGAGGCTCTGCTCGACGATGTAGCCGGTCAGGAACTGCAGCGCGATCGTGTTTGCGGCCTCCTCTGCCGACGAGTACCCGGCGGCCAGCACCGAGGGCAGCCGTTCAGCCTGCGGGAACCGGTCATGGCAGTACCACCACAGCACGCCGCAGAAGATGAAGGCCAGCGCCATCCAGATGCATACCCACATGGTCGCCTCGCGCATCGAGACGGCGTGGGGCGTCTTGTGGAAGATGCCCAGGTCCATGGCCAGCAGCACCAGCACAAACGCGACAAACCCCACGTAGACGGGCCAGTAGTCGGCGAACGGGAAGAGGATCTGCTGTGAGGCGAGCAGCGTCGCGGGAAGCGAGGACAGGTCCATGTCGCGGGGCACGCTACCCGAGCGGCGGGTGCCCATGGGTAGGATCGCGGCGCGACGGGTGCTGTCCGACTTCAGCGGCGGACCCGACGCCGAGGAGACCCCCATGACCACAGCGCCTGCCCGACCGTCATCCGCAGCCGGAGCCTCTTCAACCGTCGAGACCTACCTCGGTGACGAGGCGGCGTCGCTGCTCTCGTACTCGGCCAAGGTGCCCAAGTCGACGCTCCAGCATCCGGGCCCGGACGTGATCGACCGCGTGTGGATCAAGTCCGACCGCAACCCCCAAGTGCTCCGCAGCCTCGCGGCGATGCTCAACCACGGACGTCTCGCGGGCACCGGCTACATGTCGATCCTGCCGGTGGACCAGGGCATCGAGCACTCCGCGGGCGCGAGCTTCGCCAAGAACCCGATCTACTTCGACGGCGAGAACATCGTGAAGCTCGCGATCGAGGGCGGGTGCAACGCCGTGGCCACCACGTTTGGCGTGCTCGGCAGCGTGTCGCGCGCCTACGCGCACCGCATCCCGTTCCTCGTCAAGCTCAATCACAACGAGCTGCTGACGTACCCGAACAAGTTCGACCAGATCATGTTCGGGTCGGTGCGCGAGGCGTGGAACCTCGGTGCCACAGCAGTCGGCGCCACCATCTACTTCGGATCGGACAACGCGGACCGCCAGATCGTGGAGGTCGCGAAGGCCTTCCATGAGGCGCACGAGCTCGGCATGGCCACGGTCCTGTGGTGCTACCTGCGCAACAACGCCTTCAAGAAGGACGGCAAGGACTACCACGTGTCCGCCGACCTCACGGGCCAGGCGAATCACCTGGGCGTCACGATCGAGGCGGACATCATCAAGCAGAAGCTGCCTGAGCTCAACGGCGGCTTCGAGGCGCTCAACATGGGCGGCTCGAGCTACGGCAAGTTCGACAAGCGCATCTACACCGATCTCTGCAGCGACCACCCGATCGACCTCTGCCGCTACCAGGTGCTCAACTGCTACTGCGGGCGCTCCGGCCTGATCAACTCGGGCGGTGCCAGCGGCACAAACGATTTTCATGAGGCCGTGCGCACGGCCGTGATCAACAAGCGCGCCGGCGGCATGGGCCTCATCTCGGGCCGCAAGGCATTCCAGCGACCGATGACCGAGGGCGTCAAGCTCCTCCACGCGATCCAGGACGTCTATCTCGACCCGCGCGTGACGATCGCCTGAGCCGCGTCAGGCGGCGTTTGCCGGCACAGCCACCCCGAGCTGCCGCGCCGGCTTCCGCGCGCGGTTCGCTTCCATCTGCCTCCGGATCTCCTCGGCATCGGCGAAGTCCTCGCCGAAGCGCACGAGCCGCAGGCTGTTGGCGATCACGAAGACGTAGGCCGCCGCCTGGTAGAAGGGGGTGACCCAGATCTGGATCTGGCCGGTCGCCGCAAGCGCGAGACCGATGAGCGCGAGCAGCAGGCTCGCCGCGATGTTCACCGCCACAATGCCGCGCGCGCGGCGTGCGAGCTCGAGCAGGAAGGGGATGTGGCGCAGGTCCTCGTTCATGAGGGCCACGCCCGCGGAGTTGGTCGCGATGTCGGATCCCGAGAGCCCCATCGCCACGCCCACGTCGGCGCTCGCGAGGATCGGGCCGTCGTTGATGCCGTCGCCCACGACGAGCGTTCGGTGCCCCTTGCGGATGAGGTACTTGAGCTCCTCGTGCTTCTCCTCGGGAAGGCACTCGGCCTCGATCGCATCGACGCCCACCGCCTCGCCGACGCGCTTGGCGACGCCAAGGCGGTCTCCGGTGAAGATGCACACGCGGCGCACGCCGAGCTGGCGCAGGCGCGTCACCACGTCTGCCGCATTGCGCCTGAGCTTGTCCTCGAGGCCAACTGCGCCGAGGTAACGCCCGTCCTGCATCACGTGCACGCCCGAGATGCCCTCGATGCGCGCCTCCACCTCGGCCACGGCCGCAGCCACGGATGGATTCAGCTCGGCGAGCCAGTTCGGGCGGCCCGCATGGATCACCGATCCCGCGGAGGTGCGCGCGATGACGCCCCGGCCGTGCACCTCCTCGTACGACTGCAGCGTTGCGGGCTGGATGCGCGCGCGCTCGGCGGTCTCGAGGATGCTCCGCGCCAGCGGGTGGTTGGAGCTCTGCTCGCAGTCGGCTGCGGCCTGCAGGAGCACCGCGCCGTCGATGCCCTCGGCTGGGGCGAGGCGGCTCACGCTGAACTTGCCGGTGGTGAGGGTGCCCGTCTTGTCCATCACGACCGTGT
This sequence comes from Phycisphaerales bacterium, assembly GCA_044234825.1. Lineage (GTDB taxonomy): Bacteria > Planctomycetota > Phycisphaerae > Phycisphaerales > SM1A02 > ZLKRG44. Next base: position 3,617 of record JBIIIL010000056.1, on the reverse strand, counting down.
CGATGTTGGCCGCGCTCTCGAGCGTGCGGGTCTGCTTGATCATGATGCCCAGGCGGGCCGCTGCGGCGAAGGCCGCAACCATCGCCGTGGGGTACGCGATCAGCAGCGCGCCAGGGCAGGTGACCACGAGCACGGTGATCGCGCGCACCGATGCCTCGGCCCGAACCTCGGGGCTCGCGCTCTTGCTCGTGAAGAACCACACGAGGCCCGCGACCATCAGCACCACAGGCACGTAGTAGCTCGCGAGGCGCTCGATGAGCTCCTGACGCTCGCTCTTGGCGCTCTCAGCCTCGCGAATGAGCTTCTCGACCTTGCCAATCGTCGTCTCTCCGGCGATGGCGGTCACCTGGATGTCGATCTGCCCGGTCAGGTTGGTCGTGCCCGCGTAGACGTCGAGTCCCGCCTGCGCCTCGATCGGCACGGCCTCTCCGGTCAGCGAGGCCTGGTTGATGCTCGATGTGCCGGCAATGATGCGGCCGTCGACAGGCAGGTTCTCTCCTGGACGTACGCGGACGACGTCGCCGACGCGCACCTCCGAAAGCTTCGCCTGGCGCTCGGTGCCGTCCTTGCCCACGATGCGCGCCACGTCCGGCGTGAGCTCGATGAGGTCCCGGATGGCGCGCTGCGCGCCCCACGCCGTGCGCGACAGGATCAGCTCGCTCAGCCACAGGAAGAACGCGAGGAATCCTGCCGCGAGGTAGAGCTGGTTCGCCAGCGCGGCGAAGACCGCCAGCGACGCGAGGGAATCGCTCGAGGGCTTGCCGCGGCGCAGCTCCTCCAGCGCACCGGCGGCGAGCGGGGTCACGAGGATCAGGGCTCCGGCAACGGCCGGGAGCTGGGCTACCGAGCGCTCGATGCCGAAGAGCGCCTCGGCCAGCCACGACACGAAGAGCAGGACGCCGCCCACGAGGGCGATGAAGAGCTGGCGCTCGAGGCGCTCGCCGCCGGCTGAGCCGGCATCGACAGGATCTCGGCCGAGGGCCGACTGGAACGTGGTCATGTGGGGTGCTCCGTATGGGGCACGGGAGAGATGTGCGAGAAGGGTAGCACGCTCGGAGCGTGCAGTCATGGGGCTTGGTAGGTTGGCGCGCGTGAGTGCACTCCGCACAGGGCAACCGGTTCGCGTCGCGATCATCGGCGCGGGGCAGATGGGCTGCGCCATGGCGGCACAGGCGGTGCGGGCCGGCGCGGATGTTGCGCTGTGGGACGGGGATCCCGTCGCCATAGAGGCCATCTCGCGCGGCGACTGCCCGCCGCGGCTTCCAGGTCTCCGCCTGCCGCAGGGCGTTCGAGCGTGCCCGCGCGCCGAGGAAGCTCTTTCCGGCGCGGACATCGTGGTCAGTGCCGTACCCACGCAGAGCGTCCGTGCCGCATGGACAGCGGTGGCGCCGCGCCTGCCCGGCGGCGCGATTCTCGTGAGCACCTCGAAGGGATTCGAGCTCGGCACGTTGCGCCGGCCGAGCGAAGTGATCCTTGAGGCGCTCGCGGCATCTCGGGTGCAGTGCCCCGTGGTCGCGATGAGCGGGCCCGCGATCGCACCCGAGATTGTGCGCGGCCTGCCGACCGCGATGGTTGCGGCGTCGGCTGACGGCAGCGCGGCTGACCGCGCCTGCGCGGCGCTCGCCTCTGAGACGCTGCGCCTCTATCCGTCCGGTGACGTGGTGGGGGTCGAGACCGCAGGCGCCGCGAAGAACGTGATCGCGCTCGCGGCGGGCATGCTCGACGGCATGGAGCTGGGCACCAACGCCAAGGCCACGCTGCTGTCCCGCGGCATCGCCGAGATCGCGCGGCTCGGCCTCTCGCTCGGCGCGCAGCCAGCCACATTCTGGGGTGTGGCCGGCATCGGGGACCTCGCGACGACCTGCTTCAGCGCAGACGGGCGCAACCGCGCATTCGGCGAGCGCCTCGGCAAGGGCATGACCCTCGCGCAGGCGAAGGCCGCATCAGGTGCGCTCGTCGAGGGGATCGACACATGCACCGCCGTGATGGCGCTGCGCGACGCGCACGGGGTCGACATGCCCATCTGCTCCGCGGTGCACGCTGTGCTGAGCGGCGAGCTGTCCCCGCGCGATGCGCTCGCCGAGCTCATGCGGCGATCTTCGCGGCCCGAGCACCTCTCGTCCCGCACCGGGCCGTGAGGCCGCCACGGCACGGCATCCCGGAGTGGCCCGAGTCGGACCGCCTCAGTCCTCGTCGAACTTGGACGCGATCAGGCGCGTGAGCGCGTCGAGCGCCTGCTGCTCGTCGTCGCCGTCGCACTGGATCACGAGGACGGTGCCCATCGTGCCCGCCAGCAGCAGCATCTGCATGATGCTCTTGCCGTCGATCATCTCGTCCGAGTCGTCGCGCCGCAGCGAGACGCTGGCCCGGAACTGGTTGGCGAGCTGCACGAACGCCATCGCCGGCCGGGCATGCAGCCCAAGCCTGTTCAGGACGGTGGCTCGTGCGGAGACCACGTGCGCTGTCGGACGCGTGAGCCCTTACCTCGCGGGCGCGGCGGCGTCCGCCTCCTCAAGAAGCGTGGAGATGTCCCCGGCCGAGCGCGCCTGGCGGAGGAACTTGCGGAACCGGTCCTGGCTCAGGGCGCCGAAGATGACCTCCATGGCGGCAAGGTGGTCCTCGGGCTTTGACTCGGGCGACAGCATGAGGAAGATCGCGTGCACCGGCTGGCGGTCGAGCGCATTGAAGTCGATTCCCGCCTCGCTGATGCCGATCGCCGCCCGCACGCGCTGCACCTCGCCAGTCTTCGCGTGGGGCACCGCCACGCCGTGGCCGAAACCGGTCGAGCCCTTGCGCTCGCGCTTGATGATCGCCTTGAGCAGCTCGTCACGCATGGCCTTGGGCGCGGCACCGGCGGACACGAGCGCATCGAGCAGCTCCGCAATCGCATCCTCCCGCTTCACGGACTTCAGGGCGGGCACGACAGCGGTCTCGACGACCATCTCACGCAGTTTCATTCGGGGCTCTCCTGCACGCGCCCCGAATGCCGGTCACTGCCGGTGGTGGCGGATGCGATCCTTGTGGTCCTTCAGCTGCCTGACACCCCGGTCGACGGCTAGATCCACACACGCGTAGAGGTTTCCGTGGCGGGAGTTGCACACGAAGTCCTTGTGGCGCTCGACGTCGGACCGGATCTCGACATGGTAGCCGACAGGCTCGCGCTCGATGGTGACCGCGAGCTGCTGCACGCGGTCGAAGAATCGGGGAAGCTTCGCCACCTTCCGGCGGATGTAGGAGGAGATGGCCTCGGTCAGTTCCATGTGCTTCGCGCTGATCGTGATCAACATGACGTTGTCCTTTCTTCAGGAAACATGGGGTGTGCTGCCGCAACTCGTCGGGGCGGGAGCCCCGACCGCCTGTCCATACGGCCAGCGGGGGCTGGCAGTTCGGACCGAGGTCGGGTTCGAGTTCGATCGTGGGGCTCGGGTCACGGCTGGGACCGACGCGCACGCGCGAAGGTCACCTGCACCGTCGAATAGGAACCGCCCCGGCGGAAGCGAATCTGGGTCGTTTCGCCCGCATTTCTGCGGGACAGGGCGGTCATGAGGTCCCGGAGCGAGTGGACATCGTCGGCTCCGATCGCGACCACCACATCCCCGCTCCGGAGCCCGGCCCGG
>JBIIIL010000055.1:0-12052 GCA_044234825.1 Phycisphaerales bacterium | reverse complement strand
TCACCAGTACGCAGGGATGCGAGTTCTTCATGACGCTTGCAAGGGCGGACGCAAGCGCCACGGGCCCTGTGCGGCGAGGTGCCGCGCAAGCTCCGCGGGATCGTTGATGTTCGCGAGGGTTCGCTCGGGCAGCGGCACGCGGACGACGGCTGACGCAGGGAGCGTGCCGATCGCCTCACGCAGGCTGAACCGCGAGCGGCGCAGGCCCGACTCGAGGGTTGCGAGCATCGGCAGGCCGTAGAGGGCAGCGCAGGGATGCTCGCGAAGGTCCGGGTGCTTGCCGGAGGTCGCAAGCACGACCGCCGCCGCGGGGTCAGCGAGGAACGCATCGGCGAGGCGACGGACCGCGGCGGCGTCCATCGCGGGCAGGTCGCCGGCGAGGACCATCGTCGGCTGGCCAAGTCGGTCGAGCACCGTCGCGATTGCGCCCATCGGTCCGGTTCCCGGATGGTCGTCGGCGAGCCAGCTGTCGCCGAGGGCGCGGACCGCGGGATCGCACGGGCCAACGACAACCACCCGCGGCCCGAATACCTCGCGGAGCGCCGCGATCGGAGCCGCGACCATCGGGCGGCCATCGACGTCGGCGAGGAGCTTGTCGCGACCGAACCGCTCGCTTCGCCCGCCGGCGAGGACCGCCGGCACGATCGTCGCGAGACCCGCCGATGCTGGCTCAGTCGCGATGCTCCACCACCTTCCCGTCGATCGCGACGGCGCCGGGGCGACCATCGTCCTGCACCTCGCCGCGGAGGGTCTCGACGGCGTGCGGAATCACGTCGAGCATCGCCTCGAGCATCTCGATCGCGCCGCGGGGCGAGCCCGGCAGCGTGATGATGAGCGTCCGGCCCGCGCATCCGGCGACTCCCCGCGAGAGGAACGTCCGCGGGGTCCGGGCGAGGCAGCGGATCCGCGCGAGCTCAAGCAACGCATCGTGGCGGCGCTCGATGACCTCGAGGGCTGCCTCTGGAGTGACATCGCGCGGGGCGAGACCGGTTCCTCCGGTCGAGACCGCGAGGTCGATGCCCGCGCCGGGCCGGGTCCACTCGCGGACCACCTCGGCGAGCGCAGCCCGATCGTCGGGTACGCACCGCGCGGCGACTACGGTCGCACCGAGCGAGTTCGCCAGCAGCTCGGCGACTGCGGGACCCGAGATGTCGATCGCCGCACCGCGCGAGCAGCGGTCGCTCGCGGTCAGGACGGCGGCACGTATCGCCCCACTTCCGCTCACGCCCGCTTCGCCTCGCGCCCTTCGGCGACGTGCGACCCGCTGCGGCCGCCGTGCTTCTCGAGCACCCGAATCCCGTCGATCGTGATCGACCGGTCTAGGGCCTTGCCCATGTCAAGGACGGTGAGGCAGGCCACCGAGACCGCGACGAGCGCTTCCATCTCGATGCCGGTCCTTCCCTCGGCGCGCACGGTCGCCTCGATCCGCACGCAGCCCGGCTCGAGCGTTGCCTCGACGGCGACGGAATCGAGCGGAATCGAGTGGCACATCGGGATGAGCTCGTCGGTGCGCTTCGCGGCCATGATGCCCGCGAGCCGGGCCGTCTCGAGCACGGGGCCCTTCGCGACCGAGCCCGACCGGATCGCGCGCTCGAGCTCCGGCCCAATCCGCACAAGTCCCTCGGCCACCGCGCGCCGCGCGGTCACAGGCTTGCTTCCCACATCGACCATGACGGCTCGCCCCCGGCCGTCGACATGCGACAGCCGCTCGTCAGATGGATTCGTACGCGTTCGGTCCGCTTCGTTCACGCGGTTCCTTCCCCTCGGTTCGGGCACTCACCCGTCCCAAGTGAAGAGAGGATATCGCCGACCGGCCTCGATCCGATCGCCCGGAGCGATCTCGAGGAACCCGTCGCTCATCCCGGCAGCGGCGACGTCGCCGGAACTGCGGATCGGAAGCGGGCGAGCCAAGCCATCTGCGTCGAGCCGAGCGAGGCGGAAACGCCAGAGCGGCACGGGATCATCGGGCTCGACGCCCACCGGCACCTCACGGGGCGGCGCAAGGCGCGTTCCCGCGATCGATGCGAGCGTCGGGAGCACGATTCGGCGGGCGGTCACGAGCGCCGAAAGCGGATTGCCCGGAAGTCCGAAGATCGGCACGGGTCGCTCGCGCCGGGCGATCGCCGCAAGCATCGGGCGGCCGGGTCGCTGCGGCAGCCGATGGAAGACGATCTCGCAACCGAGTGCCTCGATCGCGCCGCGGACGAGATCCCGGTGCCCCATCGAGACGCCACCGGTGAGTACGACGGCGTCGCCAGCGGTGATCGCGGCAGACAACGCCGCCTCAAGCCGGACTGCGTCGTCGGCGAGGTGCTCGTGGTGAACGACCTCGACCCATGGACGGCCCGATACGAGCATGGCCAGCCCGGGGCCGTTGCTGTCGCGGAATCGCTCGGGTGTCGGCGATGCGTCGACTGGCAGGACCTCGTCACCGGTGGTGAGGATCGTCACCTGCACCCTCCGCCGCACGCTCGGCCGCGCGATGCCGCAGGCGGCGAGCATCGCGGCCATGGCGGCGTCGACGATTGCGCCGGCCTCGACGAGCGTCGAGCCGGCTCGTGCGTTCTCGCCCCGCAGTCGCCAGTGATCGCCCACGCGGGGGCTGGCCTCGGGCCGGACCGAGATGTGGGTGACCTCGCCCCGTTCGCTCGTCCGCTCGATCGCCTGCTCGCGGGGTACGACCGCGTCGGCACCCGAGGGTCTCGGCGAGCCCGTCGCGACGCGGATGCATCCCCGCGTCGGCGGCATCGAAGGCGGGGCCATTCCGGGCCTCGACTCGCCCAGCACGGGAAGGTCGCAGCCAGTCGCGAGGTCGGCCAGGCGCACCGCATAGCCGTCCATTGCCGAATAGTCGACCGGCGGGCTGTCGCGATCGGCGACGACCGGCTCGGCAAGCACCCGTCCTCGGGAGTCGGCCAGCGCCACTCGCTCAGCGCCCATTGCGGCCGCGCTCAGATCAAGCCGCGCCGAAACCGACGCGATCGCCACTTCAGGCGACTCGATGGGGCCGTGCGCTGATGAGGGCATCGTGGTTTGCACGCTACCTTTCGGCGATGCGCCGCGAAGTGCTGCTTTTCGGGCCCGCAGCCCAATGGATCGGCCGCGATCGGATCGAGGTCTCCTGCGACGCCGCACCCGGCGCGAACGGCCCAACGGTTGCGGCGGTGCTCGCGGCGGTCGCAGCCCGGTATCCGGAACTTGCGGGCTCGATCGCAGCGGCGCGACTGGCTGTGAATCACGCCATCGCCGGTCCCGACACCGAAATCGCCTCGGGCGACGAGGTCGCGCTCATCGCGCTTGTGGGGGGCGGATGAACGACGTGCGGGTCTCGATCATCGACGGCCCGATCAGGCCCGGCGCTTCGCTCTTCGAGCACGCCGATCGTGACACCGACGACTCGATCGGCAGCCGGATCCGTTTCGAGGGCGTCGTCCGGCGCCTTGAGGACGGTCGGTCGCTCGAGGCAATCGAGTATGAGGTGTACGAGCCGATGGCCAGCCGCCAGCTCGAGGCGCTCGCCCGAGAGGAGTTGGCCCGCGATGGGATCTGTTCGATTGGGGCCATCCACTCACGTGGCCGCGTCGCGGTCGGCGAGGTGTCGTTCGTCTGCGAGGTCCGTTCGCGTCACCGGGCCGAGGGCCTCGCCGCCCTCGCGTCGTTCATCGACCGACTCAAGCGCGATGCGGCCATCTGGAAGCGCCCGATCTTCTGTGGCGATCGAGACCGGTGATCAACGACCCGCGAGACCTGCGGCGACGAGCTTCACCGACGCGAGGGCCAGCACGGACGCGAGCAGCAGGTTGAGGATCCGCGGCGTTGCCACGCGGCTTCCGATCGCCGAGCCGATGAGGCCGCCCGTCGACGCGGCGACCACCAATGGCAACAGCTCCGCGCCCGGCGACCATCCGCTCGACGCGAGTCCGGCGAGTCCCGCGATCGAGTTCACGAGGATGAATAGCGATGCGGTCGCCGCGGTCCGCTTCGGGTCAGCCCAGCCGCAAAGCAGGATGAGCGGGCTCAGGAAGATCCCGCCGCCGGTCCCGGTGATGCCAGCGGCGAGACCGATCGCCCCGCCGGCCGCGAGTCGCACGGCGACGCCCGGGCTCCGGATCGCGACGGGCGGTCGCATCCTCGCAAGGCTCCTCCATGCGATCTGCACCGCCGCAAGGGCGATCGCCACGCCGATCGCAGCCCGCAGCCAGTCGCCGGGCAGCGTGATCAAGCCGCCGACGAACGCCGCCGGCACCGACGCCAACGCGAACGGAAGCAGGAACCTCCACGAGAAGTGCCCGGCCGTCGCGTAGCTCACGAACGCGATCGCCGCCACTGCGACGTTGACCGCCAATGCGATCGGCCTCATCGACTCGGGTGCGGTCCCCAGCAGCGCCATCGCCGCGAGGTAGCCCGAGGCACCGGCATGCCCAACCGATCCGTAGAGCGCGCCGACCGCGAGGAAGAGCGCGGCCAGGAGTGCGGTGTCGCCCGTGATCATGCGGAAGGTCAGCCGCCGATCGCGGACATCGGCCGCTCGGGCTGCGTGAAGTGCGGCGACTCGATGCCGTGCCCGGCTTGCTTGTTCCAGGCCGCGTCGACGAGGCCCCGCGCGAGTTCGGCGTCGGAGGCGCCGCCGCGAAGCAGCGGCCGGAGATCCCATTCCTGCGTGCTGAAGAGGCAGGGCCGCACCTTCCCGTCGGCGGTGATCCGCAGGCGGCTGCAGGCGCCGCAGAACGGCGCGCTGATCGGGGCGATGAAGCCGATCCGTCCGCGCGATCCGTCCTCGAATGCAAACGTGCGGGCGGTCGACGAGGGGTCGTCGGCGTCGAGCGGCACGAGAGGGTGGACCGCCTCGATCGCCCGCCGGGTCTCCGCGGCCGAAACCCAGCGGTCGGTGCGCCAGGTGTGGCCCGAGTCGAGCGGCATCCATTCGATGAACCGCATCTCGATGCCGAGCCGCCGCGCGAGCTGCGCGAAATCGACGGCCTCGTCGTCGTTCTCGCCGCGCATCAGCACGGCGTTGACCTTCACCGGCGCCAGCCCCTCCGCGAGGCAGCGCTCGATGCAGGCGAGGACCTCGGCGACCGAGCCCGTCGAGCGGGTGATGCGGTTGAAGCGGTCCTCGCGAAGCGTGTCGAGGCTGATGGTGACCCGCAGGATGCCCGCCTCCCGCCACGCCCTCACGGACCCTGGGGTTCCCCGCGACCCGTTCGTGATCAGCGCGACCTCGCATCCGGTCTCGCGGACGACCGCCGCGGCGATCTCTGTGAGGTCGGGCCGCAGCGTTGGCTCGCCGCCGGTGAGGCGGATCTTCCGGATCGAGAGCCCTGCGGCGACCCGCGCTAGGCGGACGAGCTCATCCGCCGTGAGCAGACCGGACTCGGGGGCGAATCGAACCCCGGGCTCGAGGCAGTAGGTGCACCGGAAGTTGCAGCGGTCGGTGAGCGAGAGCCGCAGGTCGCGGATGACGCGGCCGTGGGAATCGACGAGCGTGCCGAGGCGGTGGACCGCATCGGGAGCCGGCGCCGGCCACGCTGGACGCTCGTGGTCAGGCCCGGTCGAGCGCCATTGGGGAAGCGACAGTCCCGCAGTCGGCACGGCGAGCGTGCTCATGGAAGCGGCTCCGCGTCCGATGGCCCGACCGGCCCCGTCCTCAGTCGGCCGTCGGAGAGTATCCGCGCCCGCAAGCCGCCTTGGCCGCGCAGCCTGACCTCGGCGCCATCGCCGATCGCGCGGTCCATCCACGAGCAAGGCTTGCATTCCTCGGTGCCGAGAAATCGGACGCCGCCGATCGTGAACTCGCGTCCGATCAGGGCGAGAAGGTCGATGCCCGAGGTCACCACGTTCCGTCTCGTCGCGGCGATGTCGCGGCGCTCCGCCGGGATCGAGAGCTCATCCCACAGCCGTTCGAGCGTCTCGCGGGCGACGAAGGTGATCTGCCCCTTGAAGTCGGGCGCATGGTCGAAGTAGCGGTCGCCCCGCAATCCCCGGCCCGCGACGCACTCGACCTCCTCGACTTCGACCAGAGGATGCTCGAGCGGTTCCTGCCCGTAGCGGCCGCGGAAGTTGTGTCCCGGCGAGACGAAGAGACGCTCGATCGAAGGCACGTCGCTCATCGCACGGCGACCTCCGCGCCATCGATCCGGCCGAAGTCGCAATAGGCGTTGAACCGGCCGTCGCGCACGAATCCGAGCAGCGTCATGCCGAAGGCGATCGACACCTCGGCCGCGAGGCTCGATGGGGCTCCGACCGACGCGAGGACCGGCACGCCCGCCATCGCGGCCTTCTGGGCGATCTCGAACCCGGTACGCCCGCTCACAAGAACAATGCGGTCCTCAAGCGGCACGCGCCCGGCGAGGAACTCGGCGCCGATGAGCTTGTCGAGCGCGTTGTGGCGACCCACATCCTCGCGCAGCGCGAGCAGCTCGCCGTGCGCGTCGAAGAGTCCTGCGGCGTGAAGCCCGCCGGTGCGGGCGAAGGTGCGCTGGGCCTGCCGCAGCGACTCGGGAAGGCGATGGACCGTCTCGGCGGCGAGCGTCGGCCTTCCGGCGCGGAGCGGGTGTCGCTGCCGGGTCTTGAGCGCCGCGATCGTCGCCTTCCCGCACGCGCCGCAACTCGACGAGATGAACGTCGTGCGGGCCTCGGGCAGCCGGGCCGGATCGGCCCGGAGCCGCACCGAGACGATCCCGTCGGGCTCCTCGTCGATCCACTCGATCTCGTCGCGAGCGACCACGACCCCTTCGGTGACGAGCAGGCCCGCCGCGAGCTCGACGTCGGCACCGGGCGTGCGGAGCGCGACGATCGATCGCCGCTCGATCCGCCCGTTGCCTGCAGCGCACTCGACACGGATCTCCAGCGGGCTCTCGACGGCGAGCTCGTCGCTCGCGTCCGCGGCGCCGCCCTCGCGGTGGATCCGCACGCCGATCCGGCGGTGGGCCTCCGGCGCCGGCCGCTCGTTCACGGCGTGACTCCCGAGGCGACGATCTCAACCTCGATCTGCTTCATGAGCGGCTGATCGGACTGCCGGCTGAACTCGCCGGCTCCGCAGAGGACGTTCAGCTCGGGCATGTACCCCATCGCGCAGCCGCGGGCGATCGCGTGCGGCAGCGCGCGGTAGCCGCGCACCTGGCGGACCGATCCGTCGCGGGCAAAGCTGCGGACATCGACGAGGTCGAACGCCGCGAGTCCGCGTTCCCGCATGTCGTCCTCGTGCATGAACACCAGCGTGCGGAGGTTGCGGACGCCGCGGTAGCGGTCGTCGTTGGCGTAGATCGTGGTGTTCCACTGGTCGTGCGACCGGACCGTGCCGAGCATCAGCCTTCCCGCGGCGGGCAGCGTGTCGGGCAGCGGCTCGAGCGAGAACTCGGCCGTTCCGGACGGGGTCTGGAAGATGCGCTCGCGGGCCGCCTGCCGGAGCCGGAAGCCCTGCGGTTGCCGCACCCGGTGGTTGAAGTCCTCGAAACCCTCGAGGGCTTGGGCCATGCGATCGCGCACGAGGTCGAGGTCGGCGGCCCACTCCGCCCATGGGGTCGGCGTGGATTCGAGCGTGGCCAGGGCGATGCCCGCGATGATCGCCGCTTCCGAGCGCAGCTCGGGCGACGCGGGCTCCCGCCGCCCAGTCGACAGGTGCACCACGCTCATCGAGTTCTCGACGCTCACCGACTGCGGGCCGTTCCGGCCGATATCGCGCTCGCTGCGGGGCAGGCAGGGAAGGATCAGTGCCTCGCGGCCGTGCACGAGGTGGCTCCGGTTCAGTTTCGTGCTCACCTGCACCGTGAGGTCGCACGAGCGCAGCCCCGCGAAAGTCGCGTCGGGATCGGGCGTCGCCATCGCGAAGTTCCCGCCCATGCCCACGAAGACCTTCACGTCGCCGCGCACCATTGCCGCGATCGTTCCCACCGTGTCGAGCCCGTGCTGCCGGGGCGAGCGGATGCCGTTGGCGGCGTCGAAGCGTTCGAGCCAGGCCTCGGTCGGACGGCTGTTCACGCCCGAGGTCCGGTTGCCCTGCACGTTCGAGTGCCCGCGGATCGGGCACGCCCCGGCCCCATCGCGGCCGATGTTCCCGCGCAGGAGCAGCAGGTTGACGATCTCGCGGATGGTGGCGACCGAGTGCTCCTGCTGGGTCAGCCCGAGGCACCAGGAGAAGACTGCCCTCGGCGCCTTCCGGTAGACCTCGCCGAACTCGCGGATCCGCTCTCGTCCGAGGCCGCTCTGCCGCTCGAGCTCGTCCCACGGCGTCGCCTCGACCATCGAGCGGTACCGCTTGAAGCCGCTCGTGAAGCGGGCGAGGAAGTCATGGTCGATGGCCGCGGGATCTTCGACGCTGCGCTCGAAGAGGTGCTTTGCGACGCCGCGAAGTAGGGCGAGGTCGCCGCAGATCCTCGGCTGGAGGTCGAACGTCGAGGTCGGCGTCGCCCGGAACGTGGCCATGGCGAGCACATCACGGGGAATGATGGTCCGTCCTGACGCCCCCTCGAGCAGCGGATTCACGTGCACGACCGAGCCGCCGCGCCGCACGACCTTCGCCAGCGACGCCAGCATGCGCGGCGCGTTTGAGGCCGCGTTCGACCCGATGAGCACCACGAGGTCGGTCCGCTCGAGGTCGGCGAGCTCGACCGTGCCCTTTCCGGTGCCGATCGACGCGCGAAGGGCCCGCCCGCTTGCCTCGTGGCACATGTTCGAGCAGTCGGGGAGGTTGTTCGTCCCGAACTCGCGGGCGAAGAGCGAGTACATGAACGTCGCCTCGTTCGAGAGGCGACCCGACGTGTAGAACGACGCGCGTCCGGGATTCCCCAGCCCGCGCAGGTGGCGGGCGACGGTGGCGAAGGCCTCGTCCCAAGTCACCGGCAGGTAGCGGTCGCTTGCCGCGTCGTACCGCATCGGTTCGACAAGTCGCCCCGCATCCTCGAGGGCGAAGTCGGTCCATCCCGAGAGTTCGGCGACGGTGTGCCGCGCGAAGAAGTCGCGATCGACCCGTTTCGGAGTCAGTTCCCAGGTCGCATGCTTGATGCCGTTCTCGCAGAGGTCGAGGTGCGGGGCTTCCGGATCCTCCGGCCACGCGCAGCCGGGGCAATCGAAGCCGCGCTCGGGATGGTTCATCCCGAGCAGGACCTTCGCATCGGTGAGGGGCTGGCCGCCCTTGAGCAGTACCGCTGCCACACTCCGGACCGCGCCCCATCCGGCGGTCGGGCCGGCGTAGGGCTCGTGCGAGAAGCCGCCATCGCTCTCGGGCCCGAACCCACGGGCCGGTCGATCGGGAGGCGTAGGGTCGGCGGGATGCGGCACGGGCTGAGGGGAAGGATAGTGGTCGCCACCGCCCCCTGATCTCCCGGAAGGCCAGATCGGATGACTACTGCGTGAACGGCGGACTCAACAGTGGCGGACGGTCAGTGCGCGTGACGGGGTTGCCATCGGCAGGCCCGCTGATGCAGGACATCGCTGTCCCCCCTCTGGCTGGAGCGGTCAACCTGCGTCATCATTGCGGATGTTGCCATCATTGGAGGCGGCCCAGGAGGTCTGTTCACGGCCTATGCGCTGCAGCGGATCGTCGACAGGCCGCTGAGCGTGACGATCTTCGAGGCATCGGATCGCCTCGGCGGGAAGGTGCACACGGCGCAGTTCGCATCCGCTGCAGTGCGCTATGAAGTGGGCGCTGCAGAGTTCTATGACTACGAGCGACTCGGGCACGACTCGCTCAAGGATCTGGTGCGCGAGCTGGGATTGCCGATTCGGCCTTTGAGCGGTCCAGTCGTCTTGGTCGACGGCCATGCGATAGCCAATGTCGATGATGTCCGCGATCATCTGGGCCCTGAAGCGGCGAACGCGCTCCTCGAGTTCGATCGTCACGCTCGCGACCGACTGACCCCACGCGAGTTCTACTCATCCGGCAGTGCGGAGGCGTCCGTCTCCCTTGACCCCGCACGCTTTGACACGATGCTCGCACGCATTTCCAGTCCGCACGCGCGCCGCTATGTCGAGAACCTCATCCACAGCGATCTCGCGGCGGAACCTGCACAGACCAACGTGGAGTTCGGGCTTCAGAACTACCTGATGAATGATCCCAAGTACATGCAGCAGTACGCCATCGACGGCGGGAACGAGCGGCTCATGACCGCGCTGGCTGCGCGACTGGACGCCACTGTGCGGCTTTCCTGCCGGGCCACGCAGGTGGCGCGAGCTCCGGGTGGCAGGCTCTGCGTGCGGGTTCAGGAACGCGACGTGTCGGCGGAGCGGGAGTTCGATGCGGTGGTTGCGGCACTTCCGCACAGCGCCGTGGCGCAGATTGAGTTCGCGGGACCGCGGCTGTCGACTGCAATGGCAAGCCACCAGTCGCATCACAACCACCCAGCGCATTACCTGCGTGTGACGCTTCTCTACGAAAGGCCATTCTGGCGGAGCCGCGTTCACGGTTCATTCTGGATGCTGGACCGCTTCGGAGGCTGCTGCCTGTACGACGAGGCGCTGCGCGATCCGACTGCCGCGCACGGGGTTCTTGGATGGCTGCTCGCGGGCGATTCGGCGCGCGAGATGGCGCTCGCCACTGACGAGGAGATCGTTCGCCGGGTCCTTGAGTCGCTGCCGCCTTCGCTGAATGACGGCTGTAGCGTCCCGATCGAGACTCGCGTGCACCGATGGGCCGGCGCCGTCAGCGCCATGCCCGGCGGTACCCACCCCATGCCAGTGGACCGGCGCCACTGCCCAGAGCCCATTGACCACCCAAACCTGTTCCTGGTCGGCGACTACCTCTACGACTCGACCCTGAACGGGGTGCTCGACTCCGCCGAGTACGTGGCTGCGTGGATCGCAGCCAACGCCGCGCAGGATTCATGTCCGTAAACCTCCTCACAATCCAATGACCACCACACCACCTACGACGGCCGGCTGTGCAGCGCAGTCCAGCGGACTCCCAGGCGCGGTCGCCCCCAACGCGACCATCGAGGAGCGCGTACCGGTCGGAGACGATGGAGCCAGCATGGCGCTCATGTGCATTCCCACATCTGAGGGCGAGCTTCCTGTCGCTGTTCGGCAGTGGGTTGATGCCGATCCGTCGGCGGGCGGCCGGGCTGCACTCTGGATGGCGTTCCAGGGCACGCACGTCTACTGGTCGAGCGGGCGCTGCGCGATCCTTGCGCCGACCGAGCGCCTGGAGGCGCTCCGGAAGGTCATTGCGGAGGCAGGCAGGCATGAGCGCGAGTTGCGGGCGATCGAGCGGAGCGTCACCGAGTGCTGGCCCGCGCTGGAGTCGGACGCACCGCTCGCGTTCGAGTTCAACGAAAGGTCGGTCGCGCGCCGCGCCGAACTGCAGGGGCGGCTTGCACGGGCGGTTGTGCTTCGGTCGCGCCTGGCCCGCATCGCGCCCTATCTCCTGTCGCCGCTGGAGCATCCGCCGACCCTCGCGAGCCAAGTGTCAGAGCGCATGCGCGAGCGCCTCTGCATGCCTTCGCGGTTTGAGGCCGCAGGCGCACAGCTTGATGTGATTCGCGATACCTATGAGATGTGCGGCCAGCGCGCGAGCGACTACTTCCTTGCGCGCACGGGGCACCAGCTTGAGATGGTGATTATCGTGCTGCTCGCCGCGCAGCTCCTCCTGTGGGCCTTCGAGTACCTGACCGCAACTACCTCGTGACGACGCGCTTCTCCTCGATCGATGTGCTGCGAACCGTCGCGATCATCGTGATGGTGTTCGTGCACTTCACCGAGAATCTTGCCGGATACACCCCAGGCATTGCCGGCCTTGGCGCACCGCTCTTCGTGTTTCTCTCGGGCGCGAGCTACTTCCTCTGGTCTGACGCGAAGCTGGCGCGGGGATCGGATGCGCAGGATGTCTCGAAGGTATCGGTGCGCCGCGGACTCTTCGTGTTTGGCGCAGGCATCGCCTTCAATGTGCTGGTGTGGCTGCCGGAGGATGTCTTCAACTGGGATGTGCTGACCCTCATCGGAAGCGCGCTGCTTGCGCTCAATGTGTTGCGCCGAGTGCCGCAGCCGATCTCTGTGCTGGTCGCGTGCATGGTGGTGCTCATGTCGCCTGTGCTTCAGCACATGGCGGACTACACCACCT
>JBIIIL010000061.1:0-11609 GCA_044234825.1 Phycisphaerales bacterium | reverse complement strand
CACTGCACTCGTCCAGGAGATCGAGGCGGCGCATGCGTCGTTGGCGGCGACGTCATCCGCGGTGAATGGCGCATCGGCGGCGGCAGAGGCATCCGCAGCCGAGAGTGCGCTGCTTGGCACCGCCGTGAGCGCGATGCTGCAGTCGGAGCAGGGTGCGGCAGGCGCAGCTGAGGCGGCTGCGGCAGCCGCGGATGCCCGGACATTGGCGGAAGGTCGTCGGCTTGCGGCGCAGTCGCAGGCCGATTCGGCGCGACTGCTTGGCGACATGGTGGGCGAGAGCCGGGCCACAGCGCTTGCGGAGATGCAGGCTGCGCTCGATGCCCTTGACCGCACGCGAGCCCATGCTGACGCGACGTCAGGGTTCGTGCAGGCAGTTGATGAGGCGCTGGCGGGCCCCGCTCCGGATCTCGCAGCGGCAGGCACTTCGGCTTCAGCGGCCTTGAACGAGGCCGCGCTCGCCCAAGCCGACTCTGAGGACTCCGCGGCCGCCGCGGGACACGCGCACACGGCTGCGGCCGCCGCGGAGGGCGTCGTGGATTCGCAGGCGTTCGCCGATTCCGAGTCGCTGTATGGCTCGCTTCTGGGGTCGATGTCGGATGACGTCGAAGACGCGAGCGATGCTCGCGACGCGGCGAACGAAGCGTCGGTCCTCGCATCGTCCGGCTTCGCGGCCGCGTCGTCACTTGCCCAGCAGCTCGAGGAGGCCTTCGGCGCGAGCGCGACGCAGGCAGTCGCCGCGGCGCAGCAGCTCGCGCAGGACGCCGGAGCTCGTGCGTCCGAGGCTCAGGTTGCGCTCGATGCAGCGCAGCTCGCATACGAGGGTGCGATCTCGACTGGTCGCAGCTCGGCGCAGGTGACGGTGTGGGCGGCGGTGCGTGCGCTCGCGCTTCAGGCGCGCCAGGATGCGGAATCCGCGCGCGTGGCTGCCGAGGAGGCGCACGATCTGGCCGTTGCGGCGGCGCAGCAGGCGCAGCAGGCCGACGAGCGGGTTGCGGTCGCGACGGGCAACTCATACGCCGTAGCGGCGCAGCAGGCCTTGGCGCAGCAGGCGGATCCGCTTCAGGATGTGCTCGAAGCGGCGCAGGTGGCGCAGGACCGATTCGAGGAACTCAGCGATGCCGATGCGCTGTTCGTGACGCGTCGCGCCGAGGCGGAGGCGGCGCTCGACGCCGCGCGCGAGGCGATTGATGCGGCGGAGCAGGGCGAGGCGAGCGTGGGATCCGGCGGCGCGGCCGTGGTTGATGGCGCGCGCGCCGCCTTCCGTGCGTTCGCAGCGCAGGAGTCCGAGGGGACCGTGCGCGGGCACGTCGCGGCGGCGCACGCGGGCGGGCAGGCCGCCGAGCAGGGCAACAGCGGCATGCAGGGTCAGGCGGCGACGGCGCAGGATGCGGTGCTGGCCGCTCAGGTCGCGCGGCTGCACATGGACACTGCCGCCCAGCAGTTCGCGGATGCGCGTGCGGCGCTCGATGGCGCGCGTGAGGCCATTGCGAACCCAGCCGCGCAGGTCGAGGATCTCAGGGACGCTGCGGCGGCGGCAAACGCTGCCGTGCAGGCGCTCGCGAGCGTCCGAGACCTGCCGCAGATCCAGCAGGCAGCGCTGCTCGCGGCTCAGGCGGCCGCCGAGGCAGCCTCACGCGCGGTGCAGGCTGGTGCCGCGCGCGATGAGGTCGCGGCGCTCGCGGCGGTCGCCCTGCTGCGTGCGCAGACCGTGGTCCGCAGCGCGATGGCGCAGGAGTTCGAGTCAACGTCCCAGGCGGTCACTGCCCTGGAGTCTCGTCTCGCGGATGCCAGCGCCGCTTCGGCGCAGGCGCAGTCCAATGTCGCGCTTCTGGACGACGCGATCGAGGGCATGCTCGCGGCGCGCGACGGTGCCGAGGAGGCAGATGCCGCAGCCACTGCAGCGACGGCCTTCCGGGGACTGGCTGAGAGTCGTCAGGCAGCCGCAAAGGCGCAGGCCGACATTGCAATGGGCATTGGTGCGCTGGTGGGTGCAGACCGTGCCACGGCCCTCACCGAGATGCAGCGCGCCCTTGACGCGCTGGCGCGATGCGAACTCAATGCCACGGCGACCGCAGCGTTCGCGAGCCAGGTGAATCAGGCACTGTCCTCCGAGTCGCCGGATGCCGGATCCGCGTTCACGTCAGCCGCTCAGGCGATCGCCAAGGGTGTCCTTTCTCAGCACGAGGCGGACGAGTCGACGGCGGCGTCGCTGGCGGCTGACGCAGCGGCCGCATCGGCGGAGGCGGCCGTGCTCGGCAGCGAGTTCGAGGACTCGGAGTCAGCGCACGACGCCTTGGTGCAGCTTGCGGCTGCCGACGCGGCAGATGCCCAGCAGGCGCTGACGCTTGCGACCGCGGGCGCTCAAGGCTCCCAGAGCGGCGCCGATGCCGCGTCCGCACTCGCGGGTGAGCTGGAGGAGGCCTTTGCGGGCCAAGGCGGTGGCGGTACCAGCGATGCCGCTTCGGCGCTCGCGGCAGCGCAGCAGCTCGCGGCGTCCGCGGCCAGTCGTGCCGCGGATGCGAACACCGCGTACCTCGCCGCGCAGGCGGCATACGAGGGCGCGATGGCCTCGGGCCGCAGTTCCGCGGAACTCACGGTGTGGGGTGCCGTTCGCGCCCTAGCGTCGCAGGCACGAGAGGATGCGGACGCGGCGCTCGCCGCCGCCGCAGAGGCACGCCGAGTCGCGACGGCGGCGCTTGCGCAGTCTGCAGCGGCGGATGCCGCTGTCGCAGGCGTGGCATTTCCTGGAGCGACGCAGCGCTCGGTCGCCGCCGCCGAGGCCGCGAGCGCGTCGGCGCACTCCGGGATGCAGGACGTGCTCGCGCTTGTCCAGGCGCACCAGCACGTGCTCGATGAGTCCGGTGCGTCGGTGGCCCAGGCGCTGTCCACGCTCGGCAGCACGCTTTCTGCCACCGAGGTCGCGTCGAGCTCCGCCAGTGGCATCGCAGACCGGCTCGTCGGAGCCCGCAACGCGATCATGGGCTTCATCGAGGCCGACACCGTCGGCGATGTGCCGGATGAGCAGATCGAGGGTCTTCTCTCCTACCTCCTGAACGCGCGCAACGAGGGCCTTGGACTCGCGCTCGCCGCAGGCGTGGGTGCTGCCGACGCTGGTGCTGCCGTCGCTGCGCACGCTGACGCGGTGGCCCAGGGCGAGGCCACCGGCGCTGCAGCGCAGGCTGCGGGGATTCAGGCCATCCTGGACTCCGTCGCTGCATCCCTCGGCACGACGGAGAGCGATGCTCGCCTCTCGCTGCTGCGAAGCCTGCGGGACCGCGTGGCGGACCGCGCGGATGCTGCTGCCGCGGGCTCGGGCGAGGCTGCGGCTCGCACGGCAGACGCGCAGTACGCGCAGGCTGACTCGCGTGCTGCGCTTGCGGCGCTCGGGATCGTGCCGGCATGGGTTGCCGACGACGTGGCCGGAACCTTCGGCGGTGACCTCGAGAGTGCTGCCGATTCGGCGTCAGCTGCAGCCGCCTATGCGTCGGAAGCCTCGCGCGGCGCGACGGTCCTCATCGGGGTGCACGGTGCAGCCGCAGGAGCCCAGGCATCGGTGAGCGCGAGCGAGAGCGGCGTTCAGGCCGCGGGGGAGGCGCAAGCGATTGCTGAAGCTGCTGCCGCAGCAGCGCGCTCGGCTACGGAGCACGTTTCAGGCGGCAACAACTCGGCGCGGGCGCAGGCGACTTCGGCGATCGCGCGGGTGCGCGGCCAGGTCAATGCGCTGCAGGCGCAGTCGGAGTCGTCCGTGTCGCAGGCGTCCGGACGGCTTGATGCGCTCCTTTCGCAGCTCGCGGCAGGAACCGTCATCCCGTCGGAGGCTCTCGCGAGCCTTGCGGACGCCCAGATTGCGGCATCGGCCGCGCGGGAGCGTGCGGATGCCGCCACTGCGGCTGGCTCCGAAGCCATGTCGATTTCCGCGGAGTTCGGCCAGCTGGTGGCGTCCCTCGGCATCGGCGGTGCGCAGGCCCGAGAGGCGCTGGCGCAGGTCGACCAGGCGCAGCTCGCCGCCGCCGAGGCATGGCGCCAGCTCGCCGACGAGGAGCGCGAGGTTGTGAATGCACACGTCGCGTCCGTGCTTGCGGCCGCATCGGCGGGTCAGAGCGTCGCAATGGACGATCTCGCGTTCGCGGCGGAATGGATCCGGCAGGTGACCCTCGAGCAGTACCAGGACCTCCAGGCTTCGCTTGCGTCGGCGCATGCAGCGCGGCAAGATGCGTCGGACGCGCTGGCCGAGTTCGATGCGGCATCTCAGGGCGCTGCGGCGCCCGTCGTCGCGGCTGCACAGGATGCTGTCGATGCCGCTGACGCGTTCCTGCGTCAGGTGGTGGCCCTGCAGATCGAGGTGACGCTGGGCGGACGCGCTGTGGAGGCGCAGGGCGTTCACGCCGCGGCGAGCGCCATCGAGGCGCAGGTGGCCTCGCGCGCGCTTCAGGTCGCGGGCACAGTAAGCGCGGTGCGGGACGCGATCGCCGATTACCAAGGGGCCAACTCGTCAATGGCTGCGGCAGTGGCTGCAGCGCAGCAGGCGCGCTCGCTCGCAGAGTCGCGGTTGACGGACCTCGAGAACGCGCTTGCGGCCTCGGACGCTCGCCTGGTGTCGTTGCGTGGCAGCCTCGTGATCGGCGACCGAGCGCAGGCTGGCAGCGACTTCTCGATGATCTCAGTTGCGGCAGCGGGGGCTGGCGGGCTGGCGGAGCAGGCGGATGGAGCCCGTGCAGACGCGCTTGCGGCTCTGGCTGGACTTGACGCCATCGGCGAGGCGGCCGCTGATGCGATTGCAAGAATGGATGCGCAGCAGCCGAGCGCCACCGCACATCAGGTCGCGCTGTCGCTGCACCAGGAGCAGGCGGAGGCTGCGCAGAATGACGCGGCGGCGGTCGCTGACGGCGTCGAGGCGATGATGGCCGAGGCGGGCACCGTGCGTGCCGGCGCGCTCGGCGGGCACGCCCTCGCGGCAAGCGCAGACGCACTCAGCCGGGCGAGCGCCGCGCTTGCGGGGATCCTGTCTGCGGGCGGCTCGCTCGAATCAGCTCTGGCGGATGCCAACGCTGTGGATCGCGAGTCTGCGGGGGCTCGCGCAAGCGACGCTGCGGCAGTGCGCGACTGGGCCTCCAGCCTCGACTACGGATCCTCGTCGATCCCGGCGGCTGTTGCAGAGCGGGTCGCCGCCATGTCGGGGGTGGCGCAGGGCACGATTGGTGCCTACGACGCGCGCGCGGTCGCCGTTGGGGCGCGGGAGGCCTCGGAGCTGGCGCGTGACCGTGCCATCGGCGCGAACTACGTGACGCTCACGGCTCTCGAGTCGCACCAGTCGGCCATGGTCGGCGTGAACCAGGAGTTCGGCACCGCAGTCGAGCAGCGCGACGTCGCCGCGGTCGAGTGGGTCAGCGCGAGTGCCTTCCGCCTTCAGGCCGGGTACTGGCTGCAGCAGACGCTCAACTATGTCGAGGTGGACGATGCCTCAGCGGCCACGATCGCTGCCGGGTCGGCCGACGAGGGTGCGACGGGCGCAGAGCAGGCAGCGGGCCGGGCGGACTTCGCGGCTGCGCTGGCGGAAGCGGCGGGCGACCGTGCGGTGGAGTGGGCCGGGATCAGCGCGGACGCCTTCGCGGCCGCGAGCGGCGCTGCGCTGCAGGCCGAACAGGAACGGGACGCCTCGGCTGGACTGGTCGCGGAGGTGTCCGCGGCGGGCAATGCTGCGACGAACTTCGCGGCCGCCGCGGAGACGTTCGCATCGATCGCCGCAACGGCTGCCGCAGAGGACGCCACGGCCTTCGCGCGGCAGGCACGCGACCAGGCTGTGGCGCAGATTGTGCTTGCGGAGGCTGCCCGCGATGCGGCGCAGGCCGCGGCGGCCAGCGCCCGCACGCATGCGAACAAGATCGTCTTCAGCGCAGTGGCGGCGAAGGCTGACCAGACCGTTGCGGTCGCGGCCCAGGCGCGCGACTACGCCAACGCAGCGATTGGCCAGGCCGTGGCCGCCCGCACCGACGCGAACTCCGCCATCGCGGCGGCGTCCGCCGCGTCCGGCAGCGCGCCCTGATGTCGACTGGCGCGATCGCAGGATTGCTGCGACCATGCGCGAGTGAGCATCTTCAAGGGCACTGCGTTCGTCACCGGCATGCTGGCCACGCTTGCGGTGTGGCTTGCGTCGGCGCTTGGCGCGTTTGACAGGCTTGAGCTCCGGAGCGAGGACTCGCGCTTCCAGTCGCCGATGCGCCGCAAGGAGCCGCTGTCCGACCAGATCGCGCTCGTGGCCATCGACGACGGCGCGCTGGCCTCCATCGGGCGCTGGCCGTGGCCGCGGACGCTGCTTGCATCGGCGATGGACGAGCTGGCCCGCGCCGGCGCCCGCACGGTGGCGCTTGACTTGCTGCTGAGCGAGCCCGACTCCGCCAACGCCGGAGCGGATGATGCGCTTGCCGGCGCGCTTGCCACGACGACCGCCCGAGGCGCGTCGCTGCGCGGGGTGGTGGGCGTGAGCACCGAAGAGGATGAGCGCCTCAAGGGGCCGTGGCGCCTTCCTGGCGCGGACCGCGAGCTGAAGGCGCTGCTGGACGTGCTTGGTGCTGCGATTGACATCGATCCGGCCGATGCCGCGGCCAAGGCTGAGCTGTCCACCGCGCGCCGCGAGTCGTTCCTCTCGCAGCCCATCCGGTTCAAGCAGATGGCGGCGTGGCGTGTGCTCCGGCAGATGATGGCCAAGGGGTCGATGCCCACGATGGATGACTTCCTGCTCGTGCTGACGAGCGGTCGCCCGAATCTGGGCTCGTTCGATGCCCGGGTCGCGGTGGAGGAGATCTTCGAGCGCGCGCGCGCGTGGGACGTTCTCCGTCCGCGGCTCGGCACACCGGTGGCGGGCGCGGCACGCGACATCTTCGCCGAGGTGTCAGGTGCCGAGTCCTTCGCGATCGAGCCTGCGGTGCCCGCACTTGCGGCTGCCGCGGCTGGGGTTGGAGTCGTGACCAGCGACGGCTACGACGAGGACGGCGCCAAGCGGCGCAGCAAGGCCCTGTGGCCGGTGCCTGGCGGACGGTGTGCGCAGTTCGGGCTCGCATCCGCGGCGACTCACCTTGGATTGCCTCCGGACAGCATCGTGCAGGAGCAGAGCCGGATCGCCGTGGGCGAGGTGGAGCTGCCGGCCCGCGCCGGCACGATGCTGCTCGACTGGCCGTCCTCGACATTCGAGAGCTTCGCCGACTTCACCGAGGATCCGTCGGTCCGCCGTCCCACGATCTCGATCGCGGCGCTGATCAGCCTGTCGCGCCAGCGCGAGGTGCTTGCGGGAATCGAGCGCGAGCGGGATGGTGCCCTCGCGCGCGTCATGGCGCAGATGCAGGTGGACTCCCGTGCGACGACGGATCCGGAGGTGCGCGCATCCGAGGCGGAGCGCCTGAGCGACCTTCGGATGGATGACGGGATTCCGCAGGCGGTCGAGCCTGATGTGGCGAGATTCCTCGAGCTCGAGGAGAGCGCTTCTGACGGCGCCGCGCGGCTTGCCGAAGCGTCACAGCGGCTGCGGGCCATGGTGGGTGACCGCCTCGTCTTTGTGGGGTGGATCGCCTCCGGCGCGCTTGCGGACCAGGTGACCACGCCGTACGGGCCACGAACCCCGGGAGTCTTCGTGCATGCCGTCGCCGCCGACATGGTGATCGCGCGCCATGCGCGATCGGTGGCCCCCGACTGGGTGTCGCCTGCAGCGATCGCGGCGCTCGGGATCGCGGCCTCCTTCGCCGCGGCGCTGCTCGGCGGGTTCTGGTCCTTTGTGGTGGTGGCCGGGCTCGTGGCGCTGTGGTGGTTTGGTGCGGCACGACTCGCCTTCGACGACTGGCGCGTGATGGTGCCGCTGGTGGCGCCTGCATCCTCGCCGCTGGTGGCGTGGGCGGCGAGCACCGCCGCGGTGGCGGTCTCCAATGCCCGCGATCGTGCGCGAATCACCAGGCAGTTCGCCGCGCGCGTCTCGCCCCAGCTGGTCGAGCGCCTCGCGAGCGATCCTGATGCGCTCTCCATGAGCGGCGAGGAGCGCGAGATCACGGTCGTCTTCGGGGACCTTGCGGGGTTCACGTCGATCGCGGAGTCGCTTGGCGGCCCTGGCGTCGTCGCGACGCTGAACCTCTACCTCGGCAGGCTGGCCGACGAGCTGGTCAATCGCGGCGCCTACGTGAACAAGTTCCTCGGTGACGGGTTCATGGCCTTCTGGTCCGCCTTCGGCACCGAGCCGGAGCAGGAGCGCCTCGCAGCGGAGAGCGCGGCGGCGTGCCAGAGCGCGGTCGAGGAGCTCGGATCGAAGGTCGAGCCGGGTGCGCCACGGATCTCGCTGCGCATTGGCATCGCCACGGGGATGGCGGTTGTCGGGGACTGCGGCGCGCCTCCACGGCTCAACGACTACACCGCCATCGGCGACGTCGTGAACCTGTCCGCGCGGCTCGAGAGCGCCAACAAGCAGTTCGGCACGAAGGTGCTGATGGATGGCGCGACGCGTGCCGGCATCGACAGGATCGCAGCCCGCACGCCTGGGGCGTCCGTGCCGCGGATGAGGTACCTCGGCCAGATCGTGGTGGTGGGGCAGTCGAGGCCAATCGACCTCTACGAGGTCGTGGACGCATCCGCCGAAAGCGCGTGGATCGCGGACACCGAACGCGCCGTCACCGCGTTCCGCGCCCGCGATCTCGCGGCGAGCCGGTCCCTGTGGATCGAGTTCGAGTCGAAGTGGGGCGCATCGAAGCTCTCGCAGGCCTACCTGGCCGCCATCGATGCAGGCGACGGCTCGGAGGACGGCGTCCTCCGGCTGCGGGCCAAGTAGACGCAGCATCCCTGCCGCCGCGGCGCTGCGGCTACGCCAGCCGTCGCACGATCACCGCCGTACGGTCGTCAGCCGTCGAGCGCGCCTCGCTGAAGGCAAGGGCACCCGCGTCGAGCGCGTCGAGGATCTCCGTGCACGGCCGGTCCCGGAGCGAGCGGACCACCTCGAGCACTGCAGGATCGCCCCACTGCCGCCCGTCGGGGCTCATCGCCTCGTAGTAGCCATCAGTCAGCACGAGCAGCAGGTCGCGCGGGCGCAGGGCGATGGACTGGGACTGCTCGCACGGGAATCCGAAGTCGATCACGCCGAAGGGGGGCGCGTCCGTGTCGATGGGCTCGAATCTGTCCTCGTCGTACCGGTACACGAAGAGCGGTCCCTGCCCGGCGCTGAAGCTCTCCACGATGTGGGTTCGCCGGTCAAGCGCGCCAAGCCACGCGGTGACGAAGCGGCCGGACGGGAGATCCTGGCACAGCTGGTTGTTGACCTCGCGCGCCGTATCGAGAAGACCCGAGCGCAGGCGCGCACCGAGGCGAGTCATGCCGCGCGCCTGCATCGAGGACAGTGCCGGACCGACGCCATGTCCGGTGGCATCGGCCAGCAGGAACATGACTCGGTCGGCCGCGGCGCCCTGCTCGGTCACGCCCGTGTCGTCAAGGCCGATGCAGTCATAGGCGTCGCCGCCGCAGTCTTCGGCTGGCGTGCTCCGCGCAGCGATCTCGTAGCCGTCGACCTGCGGCAGGGCGGTGGGGAAGGAGCCCTGCTGGATCGTGCGCGCGACGTTCATCTCCTCCTCGAGCTTGGCGCGCTCGAGGTGGTCCTCGATGAGAGCCGCGCGGCGAAGGGCCACGGCTGCCTGCGCGGCGATGCCTCGCGCGAGCCACTCGTCGCGGCCGTCGAAGGTGCCGCTGGCCTTGTTCAGCACCTGCGCGACGCCGACGAGCGAGCCCTCGTGGTCCATCAGCGGCACCGCGAGGATGCTCCTTGTCCGGTAGCCGGTCCGGACGTCGACCGAGCGGTCAAAGCGATCGTCGGCGTAGGCATCAGGGATGTTGACGATGGCGCGCGACTCCGCTGCCGCTCCCGCGATGCCCCGGTTGGACGGAATGCGGATCACCTGGCCCGCGCCGCCGAGACCGTGCGCAACATGGATCACGAGCTCGGCAGTCCCGGCGTCGTAGGTGAACACCGTGGCCCGATCCGCATTCAGCAGGTCGCGCAGCGCATCGATGATGATGCTGAGGACCTCAGGCAGGTCGGATGACTCGCCGAGCCTGCGCGAGATCGCGAGCAGCTTCTCCAGCGCCGCCACGGCCGAAGCCTCGGCGGCGCCCGCGGGTGCCGCCTCGCCCGCACTGGCCGCGCGCGGCAGGCTCATGATCCCTTGCCGGGCGACGCGTCACGCGATCGCATCTGCGGATAGAGGAGCACGCGGTCATGGCACATCAGGATCACGTCCTCGGCCCCGTCGCCCGTGACGTCGGCGATGATCACCTGCGAGGGCTCGAACTCGCGCGGCTCGCCGCCAGAGAAGAGCCGGCTCTCGAAGATCCTGAAGCTCTGCGCAGGCAGCACCTTCATCCCTTCGCTGACGGCGAGGATGTCGAGCATCTGCTTCCCCGCATCGAGCGCGATCAGGTCGGTGAGCCCGTCGCCGTTCACGTCACCTGCGCCGAACTCGTGCGGCACACGCTCGTTGCCGTCGGGGCGCCAGGAGTCGAGCTGCTGCAGGGAACGGCGGGTGCCGCCAAAGCGGATCACGCCGAACCCGTCGTCGCCGACGAGCAGGATGGCGTCGTCGGTGCCGCCCGCGAACTTGCCGGCCTCGATCGAGTTGAACTTGAACCCCTTGGTGTCGATGGAGTCCTGCTGCGACCACTGCCCGCCGGAGCTGCGGCCGAAGAGGAGCACCTTGCCGTTCTCGCGGTCCGCAGCCACGATGCGGTCGCCCATGAGCGCGATGGAGACGAGCTTCGCGTCGCCGCGGGGGGCGTTGATCTGCTCGACGACCTGCCAGCCCGCGGCGGGGTCGTAGCGGAGCGCGCGGATGAAGTTGCGGTCAGCCACCAGCAGCTCCGCGTTGCCGTCGCCGTTGATGTCCGCGACGGCAGTGTTCTGCGCGTTGGCGGCCTGCGCCAGGCCGAACTGCGCCATGTCCTTGCTCTCAAGCAGCGCGAAGGCCGGCACGCCATCCTTCTCCCCGGAGCGCCTCAGCATCGTCATCGGCTTCTCGGGCGTGAAGAGCAGCAGGTCGGTGAGGCCATCGCGGTCGGCATCCACGGCGAGTACGGTGTCGGGCGCGCGGCTGAGGGATCCAAGCGGCACCGAGACGCGCTTGGCCTCGCCTGACGCGGCCTGAAGCTCCAGTGCGTAGTTGCGGCCGTCCTTCGCGACCACGGCCGTCCACGGGCGCCCGTCGAACTGCACCACGCCGAGCGCGACGGGCACGCTTCCTCCCGGCATCGAGATGGTTGCGGGGAATCCAAGCGCCCCGCTGGCGCTCGGGTCAGCGCGCCCGACAACGCCCTCCTTCTCGCTGCACACGAAGACCTCAGCGCGACCGTCGCCATTGACGTCGCGCGCCGCGATGTAGTCGAGGTCGCTGTAGGCCGGCGCATTGGCGTATGTCACGAAGCCGCGGCCAGGCACCTGCACAAAGGTGGATATGGCGTTGGACTCCGTGTTGGTCGCGACGAGGTCCGGCAGGCCGTCGCCGTTGACGTCGGCGCACGCGGTGCGTCGCTTGCGGTTCGAGGGATCCGCGAAGCTCCAGGTCTGGAGGCCCGCCTCGCGGTCGGCGTCGGTGGTG
>JBIIIL010000054.1:0-12196 GCA_044234825.1 Phycisphaerales bacterium | reverse complement strand
ATCGACCTCGCGCACCATCTGGCCCTTCGCAAGCCCGCCGATGGCGGGATTGCAGCTCATCGCGCCGATGCGCGAGGCATCCATCGTGACGAGGATCACGCGCGGAGACTCGATCCGCGCGCCGGACCGAGGCTCGGCGCGCCCTGCATCGCGGGCAGCCATCAGCGCACGCGCCGCCGCGCACGCCGCCTCCACGCCCGCGTGCCCGCCGCCGATGACCACCACGACCGGAGCATCGCCCGGTCGCAGCAGCGAATCGGATGCGGCAGGAATCGCCATGGCATGCAGGATAGGACCCGTGGATGCCCGACCGACCTACCATCGCCGCCCCATGTACGCACGCATCGCCGCCGGTTCCGTCCGCTCGCCCCTGACCATCGTGCCGCTCTTCAGCGATGCGCTCACGCTTCCCGCGCGCCACGCGCGCGCTCCTGGCGCCGCCGAGGCGATGCGCACGTTCAAGG
Organism: Phycisphaerales bacterium; assembly: GCA_044234825.1. Classification (GTDB taxonomy): domain Bacteria; phylum Planctomycetota; class Phycisphaerae; order Phycisphaerales; family SM1A02; genus ZLKRG44. The sequence continues at coordinate 11,732 of JBIIIL010000054.1, read as the reverse complement.
GCGACGCCGGCGAGGTCGTCGCGATCGGCCATCTGGTGCTGCTCGGTGCGGGACGCCGGAGCGACCTCAGTCTGGGAACCGTGCGCACGCTCGGCGCGCGGCTCATCCGGGCCATGGACCGCATCGGCGCGACCGCTGTGCGTGTCGAGTCGGCGGCCTCACTCGCGCCGGGGCGCGACAGGCGCTTTGACGCAGGGCAAGCCTTCGGCGAGGCGCTCGCCATCGCGAACTGGCGCGTGGACGCGTTCGACGGCACGGCCACCAGGCGCGAGCCGCGGCGGGCCCGCCTCACTGTCGACAGCGACGACCGCGACTTCGCCGACGGCATGGCGCGCGGGATTTCGTTGGGCGCGAGCGTGAACGAGGCCCGGCGCATCGCCGCCACGCCGCCCAACGTCTGCAATCCCGACTGGGTCGCGGCGCAGTGCCGTGCGCTGGCCCGTGGGCATGGGATGCGGTGCTCAGTGATCTCCTATGCGAAGGCGAAGTCCCTCGGGATGGGCGGCCTGACTGCGGTCGGCCGCGGCAGCGCGCACAAGCCTTCCCTCATCTCGATTGAGCATCGGCCGCGCTCGGTCTCGCGCGCGGCGCGCGGCAGGCACCTCGTGCTTGTGGGCAAGACGATCACCTACGACACCGGCGGGTACTCGCTCAAGGTCAACAACGGCATGAAGGGCATGAAGTACGACAAGTGCGGAGGCGCGGCCGTGATCGGCGCCATGCACGCGATCGCGTCGCTGAGGCTCCCGCTGCATGTGACCGCCCTGCTTCCGGCCGCGGAGAACATGGTGTCCGACGACTCGTACCGCCCCGACGACATCATCACCATGCACAACGGCGTGACCGTCGAGGTCACCAACACCGATGCCGAGGGCAGGCTCGTGCTGGCGGATGCGCTCAGCTGGGCATGCCGCGAGCTCGCGCCCACGGCGATCGTGGACATGGCGACGCTCACCGGCGGCGTCGTGACCGCACTGGGCAAGTTCAGCGCCGGGTACTTCTGCACGGACGATGGGCTGCGCTCGCGCATCGAGGAAGCAGCGACCTCGACTGGCGAGAAGGTGTGGCAGCTTCCGCTCTGGCCCGAGCACCGCGAGTACATGCGCGCGCAGCACGCGGACATCATCAACTCGAACCCCTCGCGCGAGGCGCACCCGATCCAGGGCGCCGCGTTCCTCGCCTACTTCGTCGACGCGGGGATCCCGTGGGCACACGTGGACATCGCTGGCGTGTCGAACTCCGAGACCCCGAGCGACCTCTGCGTCGCCGGACCCACCGGGTGGGGCGTGCGGCTGCTCACGTCGATCGCCGAGCGGATGGCCTGATCGCTCAGGCCGACGGATCCTCGCCGCGCTCGATGCGCGAGATCTTGGCGAGCCGCCGCGCGTGGCGGCCTCCCTCGTACTCGGTCTTCATCCACACGTCGACGATGCGCTTGACCAGCGTCTGCCCGAGCAGGTCAGCCGACATGCACAGCACGTTCGCGTCGTTGTGGCTGCGGGAGAGCTGCGCGCTCAGCTCGTCGAGCGCGAGCGCCGCGCGGATCCCCTCGACCTTGTTGGCGGCGATCGCCATGCCGATGCCTGTGCCGCAGATGAGGATGCCACGGTCGGCCTCCCCGCGGCGAATCGCCTGCGTCACGCGCCACGCGCTGTCCGGATAGTCGCACTGGGCGCCATTGGGATCGCCCATCGCGATGATCTGGTGGCCCTCTGCGCCCAGCTGCTGCTCAAGCGCCCGCGCGACGGGGGCTCCGCGGTGGTCGTTTCCGATCGCGATCCTCATGTCGATGCTCCCTGGTCACAGCGCTCCGCGGCCTCGCGGCCCGCGGCCAGCAGCTCGCGCAGGCGCGCCGGAAGCGCCTGCTGAAGCCGGCGTGCAAGGCGGTCGTACGCGTCCTGGCCCATCCCTATCGGGTCCTCCATGGCGGAGCGCGGGTCAACGGCCATGACCTTGGACTCGTGCTGGCGCTCGCCGCTCACCAGGCGGCGCGCCGCCTCGGCATGGCTTGGCGTCATGGCCAGCACCACATGCGCCGCGCGGATCATCTCGGCGGTCAGGCGCTTGCTCCGCCCCTCGTGGCGGATGCCCAGCGACTCGAGGGCCCCGATCGTCTCCTCGGAGACTGCGCCACCATCCAGGGCCGCGATGCCGGCTGACTCCACCCCAATCCGCTCGCCCCCCGTATCCACCCCACCGCGCGCGAGAATGTCGCGCGCGATCGCCTCGGCCATGGGGGATCGGCAGGTGTTGCCGGTGCAGATGAAGAGGATCGTCCTCACGGACCATCGATCCTAGCGAGTCCCAATAGTGCCGAAGTGCCGGAATCGTGCGCGCAATCCGCGCTAGGGCGCTCCGTCATGCGCTAGATTGCGCGCACAGGGGCCGACCGCCCCAAGATCGAGGCACTGGTGGAATTCGTCGGATACTCAGAGGCCTGGAGAGACCTGGCTCAAGGCGGCGTGGTGGAGGCCGAGCGCACGGACGCTGTGCTGCGCGTGGCGCTTGAGGACACGCCCGGCGGCGAGGTCGTCGAGGTGGCTGCGGATGACCACGCCCACGCGTCGCAGCTGCCGGCCGACGTGGCGAGGCTCCCGCGCGAGCGCATGGCGGAGCTCGTGGAGCGCATCGTCCACAAGATGCACCTCACGCGCGTGTGCGTGATCCCCGTCGGCAAGTGGCGACAGGTGTTCGAGGCCGTGGCCGAAGGCATGGCGAAGAACGCGAAGTGGCGGGCGGTCGACAGTGCGGCGAACGTCGAGCTCAACACGCGCGACCCGCTCATGGTGCAGCCGGCCGACCATCACACGCTGCGCGACCTTGTGGCTGCCGTGCTCGTGCACGGCACGCACCCCACGCACGGCATCGCGATGGCTGCAGTGGGCACGCCGCTCGTGATCGAGGCGATGCCGGCTGGCGAGCTTGCGGTGTACGCCGGCAAGGCGAGCATCGCCGCGGAGGTGCGACACCTCCTTGAGCAGCTGATCGCCAAGCCCTGAGCTGACCTCACTCAGCGGCGCTGACCTGGACGAGACGCTCGCCGCTGCGCGCCCATGTCGTGCCGCATGCGCCGCATGCCGGATCGGGCAGCGCGCCGCGCACCTCGCCAATGCCCTCGCCGCACCACGGGCAGGTGCCCCGGCCGATCAGGCGCCTGCACGCGAACCGGTCCGCCCACGCGAGCAGCCCACCCCCAAGAGGCACAAGCGCTGTGCTGAGCACGCTCAGGATCACCAGCGCCAGCGCGCCGAGCGGGAAGAAGAACACGCACGCGAAGGCGAGCAGGAATGCCACGGCGTAGCCCACGAGCAGGGCGGGCCCGTAGGCCCCGCGAAGCCACCTCATCACGCGCACGAGCAGCACGGGGCAATCGTAGGCGCCCCGCATGCCCGGTACACTCGCCGCATGGTGACTGCCCAAGCCAATTCGATGCGGATCGTGTGCGACAGAGCCGCCCTGGTGGATGCGCTCGCGATGGCCTCTGGCGTCGTGGCGAGCCGAACCCCCGCCCCCGTCCTGCTCTGCGTCAAGCTCGTGGCCAAGGACGGCACCCTCAGCCTCCACACCACCGACACCGAGATCGGGCTCGTGGTCAACCTGGCGAGCGTCGAGGTCTCGCAGGACGGCGAGTCGCTCGTGCCCGCCGACAAGCTCCTGCAGATCGCCCGCTCCGTGGATGATGCGACCCTGACCATCGAGTGCGAGCGCAACGCGACCCTCGTCAAGGGAGCGCGCGCCCGGTTCCGGGTGCTCGGCTACGACCCCAAGGAGTTCCCCGGGCTGCGCGACAGCGATCTCCCGGTGGAGTTCGAGATCGGCGCCGGCCAGCTGCGCAAGATGATCAACCGGACCGTCTTCGCGACGGCCGTCGACAACTCGCGGTTCGCCTTCAACGGCGTGCTGCTCGAGCGCAAGGCGCGCAAGATCCGGATGGTGGCGACGGACGGCCGGCGCATGGCGCTGGCCAAGGGGGACTGCGGCGGGCCGGCTGACGGCGACTCCGCCTGCATCGTGCCGACCAAGGCGCTCAACGTGCTCAACCGCCTGCTCGACGACCCGGACGCCCCGGTGCGCATCTCCCGCGAGCGCAACCGCGTGGTGTTCCATGTGGGCGATGCGGCGGTGCTGTCCTCGAGCCTGATCGAGGGCGCGTTCCCCCCCTTCGAGGACGTGATCCCGAAGGAGCACGACCGCCGCGGGACGTTCGACACCGCCGAGCTCTCGGCGGCCGTCAAGCGCGCGGCGCTGCTCACGAACGAGGAAAGCAAGGGAGTCCGCATGAGCTTCTCTCCGGAGCGGCTCGTGCTCAGCTCGCGCGCGCCCGAGATGGGCGATGCGGAGATCGAGCTGTCCCCCGCGAGCTGGGAGGGCGCCGCGATCGAGGTCGGCTTCAACCCCGGCTACATCACCGACATGCTCCGCATCGCGGACGTCCCGGAGGTCACGGTCGAGCTGAAGGCGCCCAACAAGCCCGGCGTCATCAAGTTCGGCAACGACTTCACCTACGTGCTGATGCCGGTCAACCTGCCCTGAGCGAAAAGGCCCGGCAGGACCGAGAGGTCCCGCCGGGCCGTGTGCCTTCCGGCCTGAAGTCACCGCGCGAGGCGGATCACTTCTTGGCGTACTTGACGCCGCAGCCCTTGTTCTTCGTCACGGACGGCGACGGAGCCTTGCCGTCCTTGATCGCCGCGACGGCATTCACCACGTACATGTCCTTGCCGTCATCGCAGGTGGGCGCGCCGATGTAGGCGAGGTTCCCGGCACGGTCAATGACGAACATGTGCGGCGTGGTCTTGGCGCCGTACGCCTTGCCGACGGTGCCGTCCGCGTCCATCAGCACAGGGACGTCCTTGCAGATCGCCGCGCTGTCGGCGCCATTCTCCGACTCGCTCTTGCCGTTGTAGCCCGGGTGGGTGGAGTTGATGCAGAGGTACACGGCATCGGGATCCGCCGCCTTCATGCCGTCCATCACCTTCCTGGCGCGGCCGGTGCTCCAGTAGGAATCCGGGCTCGACTGGCCGCTGTAGGGGCAGTACGGGCTGAACCACTCGATCACGACAGTCTTGCCCTTCATGTCCGCGAGCGTGTAGGTCTTGCCGTCGACGCCCTTGAGCGAGAACGCCGGCGCCGGCTTGCCGATCTCTGCCTTCTCGGCCTTGGTCGTCTTGTCATCCTTCTGCGGCTTGTCGGTGTGCGTGGTGTCCGACTTCTTCGAGCCGTCCTGAGGCGCGGGACCTGCAGCGACGAGCGTGGCAGCCATGAAGGCCGCGCCAGCGAGGCACGCGGCGGAGGCGATGGAAGTGAAACGCATGATGTGGGAGTCTCCAGTGTCCCGCAGCCAGCCCGCGTGAGGATGACGCATCCTCAGCGGGTGGATTCGGGGCGTTGCAGGGTAGGCGTGCCCGAGGCAGGAATGTCCACGAAGTGGGCGGGACCCGCAGGATCGGCCCCCGCAAGGATCAGGCCCCGCACCCGGGGAGCGCCCCCGGGTGCGTCACCGGGGGTCACCGTGATCGGGGTCCGGAGCGTCCAGAGCCGCTTGGCGCCGTCCCAGGACAACTCGATTGGACCTGTGCCGGCACCCCAGGCAATTCCCGCGCAGTCATCAGGGATGAACTGGACCGTCGCTGATTCGGCGAGGTTCGCCATCGACACCACGAGGGTTCGCGAGCCGCCCTCGCCGACGATCGACGCCGAGGATCCGGCCGGCATGGCGAGCGGCCACGCGCGTGATGCAGGCGGATCGGGCATGGATGACGCATCCGTGGCCACCTGGCCGTCGAGCGCGGTGCGGCCCGAGACGCATGAGCGCTTGCATGCCAACCACGACAGCTCGCCGCGCACGTGGACCGTCCCCTGCCAGCCCGCTGGCCTCTTCACCGGCACAAGCAGGTGCACGGTGCCCGAGTAGCCGTAGGTTCGATCCTCGGAGTCGCCGAAGATCTCCGGGCGCGGAAAGGTGAGCGCACCCGAACTCCAGCCCGGCGGCAGTTCGATCTTCACCGACGGCGCGGCTCCGCTGTCTCCGGGGTTGCTCCAGTAGATGTGCCACTGCGGAGCCACGGTGATCGCGACCGCGATCGCCTCGGCTCCGCCAGGCGCGCGCACCAGCGAAGGCGCGACGGATGCGCGCACGAGAGTCGCGGGAGAATCGCCCCGCGCCGCGTCCTTCGACGCGCTGCCCGTGGGCGAGATGGCCTGCTGCGCTGCGACCGCGGCGACCGCCGCAACCGACGCCAGCGACACGGCAACGACTGTCGCGAGATACGATGCGCGCGGCAGGGTTGGTCGGCGGTGCTGCATGCGATCACGATAGGCGGACTGTCCCCCAGCACCGTTTGTCCCGCGGCCCCAAACCGCACACCCTGCCGCGAGGAGCCGTGACATGCGCCGCTTGACCCTGACATCCCTGGCCGCCGCTGCCTGCATCGTCCTCAGCGCGGTGGGCTGCGACCGCAAGACGAGCGACAAGGACCTTGTCTTCGTGGATCCCTACCGGGCTGTCGAGGTGATGAACCAGCAGGGGTCGATCTTCGAGAAGCCCAAGTCCGCGGCCTTCGTCGACCCGCGCCCGCGGATCGACTACGTGCGCGAGCACATCCCGGGCGCCATCAACCTGCCGTTCGAGGACATGACGCTCGAGGCCAAGACATACCTGGGCAAGTACCAGATTCTCGTGGTCTACGACACCGACTACGACGACATCATCTGCCGCGCCGCGAGCAAGCGCCTGATGGAGCTCGGCTTCGACACCGTGTACTCGCTTGAGGGCGGGCTCAAGGCGTGGAAGAAGGCCGGCAATGACGTGGACACGGGACTGCCCGCGGACTCGCCGCCTCTCGCGGACCAGCCGTCGTCGTGACGGTCACTCGAGCGCCGCAGCGCCCGACACGATCTCGGTGAGCTCGGTGGTGATGCGCGCCTGGCGTGCGCGGTTGTAGTTGCGCTTGAGCGTGCGGCCGAGGCCGCCCGCGTTGTCGCTTGCGGCCTTCATCGCCACCATGCGCATCACGTTCTCCGAGACGACCGCGTCGTTGGCCGCCTGGAAGAGCGATACCTCGACGCAGCGCGGCAGCAGCTCGTCCATCAGCTCGCGCGCGCCGGGCGAGTAGTCGTACATCGTGGCGGCCGCGCCGCCGGCCGACGCTGAGCCGCCGGGAATCGCGAACGGCAGCAGCTGCATGACCTCGGGCACCTGGCGCGAGTTGCTGATGAAGCGCATGTAGGCCACGTGCACCGAGTCGATCTTGCCGGCCGCGAAGTCGGCCATGTAGCGGCGCGCGACCGCGGCAACCGTCTCGAAGGACGGCTTGTCGCCGAACGCGTGGCGCTCGGCGAGCTCGACCTTCTGGAACTTGAAGAATGCGACGGCCTTCTTGCCGCTGGCCTCGACGGCGAGCGTCCGGCCCTTGGCGACGCGGCTGCGGATGTGCGCAAGCGCGGAGCGCAGCAGGTTTCCGTTGTACGCACCGCACAGTCCGCGGTCGGAGGCGATGACCAGCACGACCTCGCGCCCCGTTGGCTTCTCGCGCGCCGCGAGCAGCGGGTGCGAGACGTCGCCGGCTGCGGAGGCGACCTCGGTCGCGAGCGTGCGGATCTGCTCGGTGTACGGCCGGCTCGCCTTGGCCCTCTGCAGGCTCGCGGTGAACTTCGCGGTCGCGATCATCTGCATCGTCTTGGTGATGCGCTGGATGGTGCGCACCGCCACCATGCGCTTCTTGATCTCGCGGATCTGGGCCATAGGGAGCGAAATGGTATCAGGATGCGCCCGCTGCCGCCCCCGCCCCGAGGACCATGCCGTCATGCGCCAGCCGCATGCCGGGCGGCAGGCGGGCATCGAGTTCGGCGTGCGAGATGTCGTGCGTCATGTGCACGAACACGGTCTGCCCCGCGCCGATGCGCTCGGCCGCCGCCACCGCCTCCTCAACCGTGAAGTGCGTGGGGTGGGCGCGCTCCCGAAGCATGTCCAGCACGAGCGTCCGAGGACGGCCGATCGCGCTCCAAGAGGCCTCAGGGATGGCCGACACGTCGGTGCAGTAGACGAGCGGAAGGAGCCCCCCGTGCATGACCGCGATGGCCCGTGCCCGCAGCCCATGGCGGACCAGCTCGTCGCCCGCGCTCACCGCGACCGGGCGCAGGTCCGCCACGAACGAGTCGTTCACGTTCTCGCTGCGACGGAAGATGTGCCGGTACACGCGTTCGATGTCGGCGATGGTGGGCGCGTCCGCGAAGACCTCGATCGGCGCGCGCATGATGGCGTTGTAGCGGCGCACCTCGTCGAGCCCCCACACATGGTCCACGTGGGAGTGCGTGAGAAGGATCGCGTCGCAGCGCGACAGGCCCGCGCGCAGCGCCTGCTCGCGGTGGTCAGGCGACGCATCGATCAGCCACGTGCGGTCAGCGCCTTCGGGGTCCCTGAATCTGAGCGCAGCGCTCGTGCGGAGCCTCCGGTCGCGCGGGTCGCCGGACCGGCACACACGGCAGTCGCAGCCGATCACGGGGATGCCCGAGCTCGTGCCCGTGCCAAGCATCTCGAGCGTCGCGGCGTGGGCGCGATCGCTCATGTGCCGCCCTGCGCACCCGCGGGATCGGTGCGCCCGAGCGTGTCGCGCAGCGAGCGCACCACCGATGCAGGATCGTGTGCAGCGCACACCGCCGTCGACACCGCAACGCCCCTGCATCCCGCGGCCGCAAGCTCCTTGGCCTGCTCGGCACCGATGCCGCCGATGGCCAGGTGCGGCATGCGGGGGAATGCCGCGAGGAACTGGCCGAGGTAGCCGGGGCCCGAGACCGCCAGAGACGGCTTGAGCCCGCTCGGGAACATCGCGCCGACGCCGCAGTAGTCCGCGCCATCCTCGACCGCCGCATGAGCCTCCGCCATCGAGTGCGTGCTGACGCCGACAATCAGGCCCTGCCCCGCCATCTTCCGCACGTCCGCGACGGCGAGGTCCTCCTGCCCGACATGCACGCCGTCGGCGCCTGACGCGAGCGCCACATCGGCCCGGTCGTTCACGATCACGGTCACCCCGGCGGCGTGCGCGCGCGCGACGACGTCCCGGCAGTGCGCCACCAGCGCACGTGCAGGCATGCCCTTCTCGCGCACCTGGATGCAGTCCGCGCCGCCCTCAATCGCCGCATCGAGCACGTGCCTCCATGGATGCGCGCAGATGGCCTCCGTCAGCAGCACGCACACGCGCCACTGGCGCACACGGCTGCTCGAGACGCGCGCCTCGAGGCGTGCGCACAGGTCGTACGCGCGGTACCTCAACGCCTCCACGCTCCACGCCGTGCCCGGCACGGACGGCACCGACTTGAGGCACTCCTCGATCGCCCGAAGCGCCTGCGAAAGCCGCGCCGCGTTGGCGACCGTCAGGGCGTGCGGCCCGCTGCGTGCCGCCTCCAGTGCGCCCTCGCGCTCGCGACCGGCGTCGCCGCCGACGTCGCGATGCGCCACAAGCTGGCCCGGAGGCAGCGCCGACGAGACCTGCGCCAGCGCGTGGCGCAAGTCCTTGAAGCCGCCTGCGATGGCGCCATCATCGGCCACGAACCGCGCGACATCCTCAAGCACGCGCGCAGCCTCCGCAGCGCGGTTGAGGTTGGCGTCGAGCATCCTGGCGATTCCGCGCATCCGGACATGCGAGCCTACCCCACAGGCATCCAGTGCCTATCCTCCCGTTCCGATGAGCGAGCCCGCCAGCGCACGGCGCCAGTTCATGACTGCGATGGCCGCACTTGCGGGCGCAGCGGCGCTCCCTGCCGCGGCGTGCGCCTCGCCCATCGCCCCGCAGCCCGCTCACGCCGACCCCCGCTCACCGAACACCAAGGAGAACCGCATGCCATTCACGCTGCACGAACTTCCGTACGCCGAGAACGCGCTCGAGCCCTCGATCGACGCGCGCACGATGAACATCCACCGCACGAAGCACCACCAGGCCTACGTGGACAACCTCAACAAGGCGCTCGAGGGGCAGGCCGCGTACGCGAGCATGTCGATCGAGCAGATCTGCGCGAACATCGCCTCGATGCCCGAGTCGATCCGCATGGCCGTGCGCAACAACGGCGGGGGTCACTTCAACCACTCGATGTTCTGGGTGCTGATGGCGCCCAAGGGCACCGGCGGCGCCCCGAGCCCCGCGCTTGCGAAGGCAATCGATGCCGCGTTCGGCTCGATGGACGAGTTCAAGGCGAAGTTCGCCGATGCCGGCATGAAGCGCTTCGGCAGCGGATGGGCGTGGCTCATCAGGAAGGCGGACGGGTCGCTCGCGATCACCAGCACGCCAAACCAGGACAATCCGCTGATGACGGGCATCGCGGACGCCACCGGCACGCCGCTGCTGGGCTGCGACGTGTGGGAGCACGCCTACTACCTCAACTACCAGAACCGCCGCGCCGACTACCTGAAGTCGTGGTGGGACATCGTCAACTGGAGCGAGGTCAACAGGCGCTTCGGTGCCTGAGGCCGACTCCGGGCGCCATCGGCCGCGACGCGCACGACACCGTCGTGACGCTGGCGTGATGCACTCAGCGCGCGTCGTCAGTGCGCATGCCGTCCATCATCGAGGTGAAGGCCGGCTTGGCGGCATCCACCGTGGCGGCCGGTCCGACTAGCCGCACATAGACGGTGCGATCCGGGGCCTGAATCACGGCACCGAGCTGCTTCATGCCAGGACGCGGCGCGGCGGCCCCCATGCCCTGGTACGCGCCCGAGAGCTCAAGGAGGATCACCGGCAGGCCCGCGATCTGGCGCTCGGTGCGCTGTGCGGGCGCGGCGGTGCCGTCCTCCGCGCGAAACTGATTGATCCAGCGCTGCACGTTGGGCTCGATGGGTCCCCCATCGCCTGCCGCAAAGACGCTGAACACCAGCTCGGCCGCGCCGGAACCGGCTCCGGCAGGTGCGGGCACCGCGTACTGCAGCGCGCGGAACTGCATGGACGGCTGGGTCCACACCCACGCTGTCGGCTTCGGGAACGCGAGACCGCCGACGCGCGCGGTCGATGCGTCATCCGATGCCGTCGAGACTGGCCAGGACGGACGCTGCGCCGGCGCGGACGCCGCGACTCCTGATGCGTTGGCCGAGCCCGGTGACGCAGCGGCCGACGCCGCCGCAGCAGCAGCCGCGCCTTGCGTCGACGCGGCGCCAGCGGATCCTCCTCCTGCCGTCCCGTGCGCGGGCTGACCAGCGTCGCCGCGCGCGGGCGCAGTGGTGCCGGCCGGCGAGCGTGGCGCGCGCGCGGCGCTTGAGACCGGTGCTGGCGGCTTGGGCTCGTACTTCTCGCCGCAACCCGCGATCGCGCATGCCGTCACCAGGACCGCGATACCCGCGGGGCGTACCGTTCCCTTGGGCACGAGGTGGGGGCCGGCAGCCATTGATCCGGGAGTTCCGCGCCGTGAACGTGACATGGTGGTTGTAAGCCTAGCCCGGGCGCGTAGGCTCCGCGGGGTGGTGATGATGGAGACCGGCAAGAGTCTTCCGGGGAAGGAGGGCTCGCTCGTCTGCGCGACCGCGTGGTCGCCTCGCCTGCGGGACGGCCTCCCACGCAACGGCTCCGGGCTGATGGCAATCACCTGGCGTGCGGGTCGGATCGAACGCGTTGAGCGCGTGACGCCTTCGGAGGCGGCGGCGCGAATCGCGCACGGGGCGATCGACCGGCGCGACTGCCACGCGGTGCCTGGATTCGTCGATGCGCACCTGCACTTCACGCTCGCCTCGATGGGACTCTCGAAGGTCGACC
>JBIIIL010000271.1:0-3190 GCA_044234825.1 Phycisphaerales bacterium | reverse complement strand
ATCGGCGAGGCCGACGTCCTCGTCCCGGAGCGAGTCGGACGCCGCATCCACGCACACGATGGTGAGCGTGCGGGCATCGGGGCGCCTGCGCACGAACTCGGTGACCGTCGCGCCATCGCGACCGATGTGGAAGGCGCCCGCGAGGTGCACCACGGCCGGCGCGCGTTCGAGCGCACGCGCCGCGCTTGCCGCCATCGTGGCATCCCACACGAGCTGCGCGCGCTGGAAGGCGTCGATCTCCTCGTCCGTCGGCGCAGGGTCGTCCGTGCCTTCGCGAGCCTCGCGCATCAGCCCGGCAAGCCGCTCGCGGTAGGCATCGTGCGGCAGCGATTCGGGCAGCTCGAAGAGGACGCGGTCCTCGGGAGGCAGCTCCCGGAGCGGCCCGTACCCCGATGCATGCGCCTGGCTCACGAATCGGCGCGGCGCATTGGCGGCGACGACTGGAGACGCGCTGGCGCGCGCAACCTCGATGACAGGCTGGTACCACGGGATCCACGTGCCGCTACCCGCCCAGTGGCGCACACCAGCGCGATCGACGAAGGCATCGAGCGCCAGCGTGCCCGCGAGGTAGTCATCGACCGCTGCCTGGTCATCGCGCTCGAGCATCTCGAGGGAGATGGCGGCGCCCGGCCGGGCCGCGCACATGGCCTCGGCGACGGCGGCCTGGAAGCGGTGGGCCCCCGCGTCGTCATGCTGCTCACCGATGAACACGGCCTCCGATGCGCCGATGCGCGCGACGAGCGCCGGCCAGCTCCAGCGCCTGCCCGATTGCCCGTGGAATGCGGGCAGGGCCTGGGCGGCAGGAGCCGCGGCGATCTCTGCGGCCGGATCGCGTGCCGGCGCACGCGTCACCGTGGCCGATGGCGTGGTGCATCCCGCGACGATCGCCGCTGCAGCGGTCATGGCGATCCGCGCCTGCGCCCACCGCCGCGCAACCACGCCGCGGGCCCGTGCGGCGCGCGCGGGTGGCATGCGGTCATCGTTGAGGCGATTGGTCACGCGGGCAGCGTAATGCGCGAATCCATCCATAGGATCCGCCCATGGCGTTCGCCGTCAATGCGCTGCTGAACGAGGACGGCGCGATCGCACGGCGCATCAGCGGCTTCGAGTCGCGGCCTCAGCAGCTCGAGATGGCGGCCGCCGTGGCCGACTGCCTCGCCCGCAAGGGACGGCTGCTTGTGGAGGCAGGCACGGGCGTCGGCAAGACCTTCGCGTACCTGCTGCCCGCGATTGCGCGCGTGGTCGAGCACCGCGAGCGCGTCGTGATCTGCACGCACACGATCGCGCTGCAGGAGCAGATCGTCGACAGCGACATCCCGCTGCTCAATGCCTCGATCCCGGAGGAGTTCACCAGCGTGCTCGTGAAGGGCCGCGGCAACTACGTGTCGCTGCGCCGGCTGGGCCTGGCCAGCGGAAGGCAGGAGCGCCTCTTCGGCGACGACACCGACCGCCACGAGCTGCACCAGATCGAGGACTGGGCGTACTCGACCCGTGACGGCACCCTCGCGTCGCTGCCGGTGGTGCCGCGCCACTCCGTGTGGGAGCACGTGCAGTCCGACGCCGGCAACTGCATGGGGCGCCGGTGCCCGACGTACGACAGGTGCTTCTACCAGGCGGCACGCCGGCGCATGGAGCACTCGGACATCCTGGTGTGCAACCATGCGCTCTTCTTCAGCGACTTGGCGCTGCGCGCTCGCGGCCGCGGGTTCCTGCCGCCATACCAGCACGTGATCCTTGACGAGGCACACTGCATCGAGTCGGTCGCCGCGGAGCACTTTGGCGCGCGCATCTCCGAGTCGCGGGTGGGACACCTGCTCCGGTCCCTCTGGAATCCGGCGCAGGGCCGCGGCTTCCTGGCCGCGCTCCGCGTGCGCGATGGGGCCGACCGGACCGTGTCCGACGCCGTGGCCGCGTGCGAGTCGGTGCGCCGCGCATCCGAGGACTTCTTCGCGTCGCTCTGGCGCCTCGGCGAGGGCACTCCCGGCGACGGATCCCGCCGCATCTCGGGTGCGAACGCGGTCCCGGATCCGCTCTCGGCTCCGCTTCGGCAGCTGGCGGGGCTGCTCCGGCTGGTGCGAGAGCGCACCGAGGACGAGGCGGACTCCTTCGAGCTCAACGCGTTCGCGCAGCGCGCCCAGGACCTCGCGGAGTCGTGCGAGGCGCTCGTGGCGCAGTCCCTCCCCGGATGCGTGTACTGGTCGGAGGCTGCCGCAAGCAGGCGCAGGCCGCGTGGCGGGAAGCGCCCCGAGATGTCGCTCCTCTCGGCTGCGGTCGACGTCTCGCCCATCCTGCGGCAGCACCTCTTCGCGCAGGACGTCTCGGTCGTGCTGACCTCCGCAACTCTCGCGACCGGTCGCGGACGCGACGGTGACGCGGACCGCGCCTTCGCGCATGCCGCACTGACGCTTGGCGCATCGGATGCGCGCACGATGTCGCTCGGGTCGCCGTTTGACTACGCGCGGCAGGTGCGCGTGATCGTCGAGGCATCGATGCCGGATCCGCGTGCGCCGAACCACGTCGATGCGCTCGCGGAGCGCATCATGCACCACGTGAGCGCAACTGACGGCGGCGCATTCGTGCTGTTCACGAGCTTCGCGACGATGAATGCGGTGGCATCGCGCATCACCGAGCCGCTTGTCACCGCGGGCCACCCGGTGCATGTGCAGGGGGCGGGCGCGCCGAACGCGGTGCTCCTGCGGCGCTTCCGGGAGGATGAGCGCAGCGTCCTCATGGGCGTGGCGAGCTTCTGGCAGGGGATCGACGTGCGCGGCCGCGCGCTGCGCAACGTGATCATCACGCGGCTGCCCTTCGATCCGCCGGACGACCCGCTGGTGCAGGCGCGCGAGGAACTGCTCAAGTCGCAGGGCAAGAGCGCATTCATGCACGACCAGCTGCCGCGCGCGGTGATCCGCTTCAGGCAGGGCTTCGGACGGCTGATCCGCGGCGCCACAGACTCGGGCCGCGTCGTCGTGCTCGACCCGCGCATTGTGACGAAGCCCTATGGCCGCGCGTTTCTCGACGCGCTGCCCGAGGGAATCGAGCCCGAGGTCAGGATGGGCGAGGACGCGGAGTAGCTGCAGGCCGGTCCGGCACGACGTGGTGCCGCAGCAGACCCCAAGGCACACGAGCGCTCGGCTGCGTGTGCGCGGTCAGAACCAGCCGCGCTTCTGAACCTGGTACGTCTGGACGA